>JBKPQD010000034.1:0-7236 GCA_046733915.1 Chloroflexota bacterium | reverse complement strand
ATCCTGACATTCGGTCTTGTCATATGGCTGGCAGGATATTTTTTCAATCGGCTCTTTCCGAATGAAATTTTGTTTGCTTATGTTGGCAGCACCATTTTCGCCACCTCCCTTTCTCTTATTATCATGGCAGCCAACGTACTTTCTGACTTGCTCTTTCTGGCATTTACCCTGGCGTTCCTGATTTTGGCAACGGATGTGTTGGAGACGCGAACAGGCAAGAGCATCCTTCTAATGGGACTGGTCGCTGCCATTTCCCCCGTGCAGCGCTATGCCGGTCTGGCTTTGATACTTACCGGCGTATTCTTGATTTTCTTTATCTATCGAAAGAATCCCTCCCGAGGTGTTTTCCTCGCCGGACTTTTCGGCGCGCTGACGGGACTCCCCATTCTGCTGTGGATATTCTTTCATAACTACTTGCGGACGGGAATCCTATTCGGTGTGCGCATGCCACCTGTATATTTGGGGAATTTCCGAGTGACGCTCGAAAAGGCGGAGCACTGGTTTCTACCTGCCACCCTGACAAATATTATTCCCCCAGGGGCGATTCTCCTCGTCGTGCTGCTGGTTTTATTTACGGGAAATCGCCTACAAGATTGGAAACGCTGGTGGAGTTATCTGGCAAGTCCGCAATTTTTGCCCAGTGGTATTTTCTTCATTCTGTATCTGCTTGTACTAGTGTTTAACGTCAGCTACTGGGAGGTACGCTATCCCTACATGGATCGCATCCACATCATCATCCTGCCTGCTTTGCTGGCATTGTTGTTTTTGACGATCCGCGAATTGGTGCCATTTTATTTACGGCGTTTTTCTCCCCAAAAATTGCAAGTTGTTTCGATACTCATCTTCTTGATTTGGTTATCCTTCCCGATCTACAACATTCAAAAATATATGAGGAAGGCTGTTGCTCAGGGCGATGTCAGCGAGTTCAATATGTACAATATTCCGACTCTACGCGAGTCGGGAATTCAGGAATTTTTCTCTTCTCAGCCCGGCCTGGACGGACAAAAACTTTACAGCAACTACGAAGCCGCGGCTTGGTTTCTCACACGCCATTCCATTACAAAGCTGCCATTCGGGGATCTGAACAATAAGAAAGTCAACGCAGAAGAAGTACTACAAAAATTCCCTGCCTGGCCTGGACAGGATGGGACTGGGTACGTGCTGTGGATCAAGGCCCTGTCGTTCAAGCCTTATGTTCTCCAGCCGGAGCAACTAGCCGGGCGAGCAGATTTCCAGCTGCTTTATACTACCGAGGGCGCGGATATTTACCTGCTGATTCCAAAATGAAGTTCGATTGACGTTTCCAACTCAGAATGATACAATCCCGCACGCTTCGCTGGCTTGGGTCAGCAGTGCAAAACGCCCCCATCGTCTAGGGGCCCAGGACGGGGCCCTCTCAAGGCCCAAACTGGGGTTCGAATCCCCATGGGGGCACAAAAGAGTCATCGTAATGATGACTCTTTTCCTTTTGCAAACGGGCATCCTTCCAGGCAGGAGCTTATTCGAATCCCGAGCCCACAGGGGGCTACACAGGACACAAAAGAGTCACTACTACAATGGCGCTTTCCCTTTTAATCTAGTTACATCCCAAGAGGTCTATAATCGTATATGAATCAGGAGGTCGAAATGATTAAATTTGAAAAGGGACAGGAATCAGGCCAGTCAAAGAAACGATATCTGTGGTTCGGGTTCGGGAATTATGGCGCTCAGCCAACCCAACAAATTGGCGGAGGATTCGTAAGAAATCCGGATATGTTGGAGAAAAAAGGCGGGCGTTTCTCAGGAACGTATTTTGCGTATATCGCGGGCGGGGTCATCCTGTTGACATTGCTTGTTATGCTGGTGGCTTGGGCAATTTCACTCTTTGCCTGATCATTGCAAAAATTATTAAAACAAAAAGAACTATTAGTCAGTCCCTTGTGTCGTTATGCATCCAGATGATAGGTGTGATAGGCATTCTGGCAGGGGTTGCCCCAGGCAATATGCATCTCGCGGGCAGTTAGGTCAATGACCAGGGCGGAAATAGTATTCTCGCGGTCGAGCGGATCGATCCCATCAATATTGTGATTGCAGATCGAGTTCGGCAGGTTGACGTGATCCTTCTGGATTGCCTGCAGCGATTTGATGCTGTGGGCAGAGCTTTGGCGGAGAAGGCGGTTCGCTCGGAAATAACGAACGCGGGACGAAATCAGCTCTTCCGGCTCATTTTCGATTTCTTTCATCGTGCGGCTGAGATAATGGTTTGTGTGAACCATATATCCATCCGTGCCGTGCAGGATCTCGAATTTTCGAGAGGAGACCTCCACCGAATAAATCTCTCCGCTATCGTGAACGAGCAGATGATTGTAGCCTGCAGCGCGGTGCGAGATCAGCGTCCGACCGATCGCCCCAGAGAGACGGCGAGAGGCTAGCACCGCCCGCGATACCACCAGACGGGGGATGCCGATGCGCGAATCGTTCGGGTAGACCGAATCGATCAACTGGGCAATGCCATAGGCGTTGAAGCCAACGTTCGGCAGGAGCCCGCCATAGGTCATAGCAAGGAAGGGAGGCTCATCTTTAGGTCTGGCAGAAATGACAAAAACATCGTTTTCGTCCTCGGGAATCCAATCTTCATTATGAGCGACGAGAACATGACCATCCGCAGTTCGCTCTTCATTGACAGCAAAACTCGTGCAGCGCGTAAGATGGAGCGCATCCATCGTTACCGCTTCCATGACATTCAGAACCATCACGTCGTCAAAGGTGACATTGGCACCCTGTGCCACACCGCGCATTTCATCCACATATTGGGAATAGCGTTCTTCTGCAAACGGTAGATACTTGCGGGACTGGATCGTCGCCCCCTCCCAGTTCAACTCCAGCGTCGGATAGGACTGCTCGATGAGGAGATGGGCATTTTCGATGCTGTGCTGCACTTGCTCGCGCCGCGCTTCGCCAATTTGGCACCCCATTTCTCGATGCGTTCCGTATACTTCGACCAGCGGCGGCGGGGCGTTATGAACGATGGTGTTCGGAACGGGTATTTCTTTGAAAGCCATTCATCCTCCAAAATTAATCCGCCCCGGGTGTTGCTTCGGGGCGGATTAATTATACCCTGCGGGCATGCTCTACCCTTGGGGATTTTGGGCTAGGACGCAGGTGGAATCTGGGTCGTATCTGGCGGGGGAGTATAAACGCTGACCTGTCGCCGTAGAGCTGGCTGCAGGTTGAACCAGGTGGAAATCGCGCCACCGACACCTAGTAGACCCAAAACAAAGAGCAGCATCCCGCCCAGGCAAGGAATAGAACCGATTGCGCCGCCCACGATCATCAGAAGGAATGTACCGATCCCGATCGTGAGAACGGGCGTCCAGTGCTGGTTGATCGCGGTCCCAAATCGCTCGCCTACTTCCCGTCCCATGGCGACGATGCCAAACAACCAGGCGAAGGCAACCACCAGCGGTGGAAGGATGGTCAAAGCAAAAAGAATAGCGACGATTACTGCCACCAAACCGATTACACCACTCATCAAAGGCTGTGTGACGATTGTGTTTCCGGTCCGTTCGATCGGTGCCTGCCAGAAGAGCGTCAGGAGCATTGCAAACCCTGAGATGATGATCGCCCAGAAGAACACCTTGAAGAACTGCAAGAACGGGTTGTAATTGATCTCCACACGCGGCGTAGGAACGTTGGGCACCGGAATCTCAGGAGGCACGCGTCCGTTAGGCAACTGGATATTCGGGGACACGTTCTTGACCACTTCGCCTTCGACCACTGCGCTCTCCGCACGATCTACCTGCCCGCCAATGGTCACCAAGTCGCCATGGACGACGGCGTTCTCCTGCAACTTGGCTTGCCCACCGACGACAACTACATCACCTTTGACGTTGCCATCGCTGGTCACCGTTCCCCCGAAGACGACAAGGTTGCCATTCAGGTCGGCATCCTCTTCCACTGTGACATTTCCCCCAAAGACAACCAAGTCCCCGTTGAAGCTGTCGCCCTTTTCCAGAGTGAAATTGTCACCAAAGATTACGCGCCCGCCATCGGAACCTGTGCCCTGCGCATACGCCGAGCTGGTAGGAATGACCAGCAATGCCAAAAGGATCAGAAGAGTCCAGAACTTAAATGTTATTTTCATAGTCACACTCCTCGCGGAACTCGGACGAACCGCCATATTGAAACCGTCCATAAGAGGCTGACGCCCGCAAAAGCAGAGAGCAATACCATCCATGCAAACGGAGAAAGAAAATCAGGAAGGATTTTTACAAACACGGAGCCGGCCTGTGCCACTGCTTCGATTGTGGTCAAAATAAACACTCCCCATTGTATTAATGCAGAGATCCACGTTGCCGGGGCAGAGAGGAACGAGAACAAATATGGGGAAGATAGCCACATCAGCAATACCAGCCCTCCCACTGTGAAGAGAGCAGATCCCCACAATCTTCGTCTTTGCTCCGCCAGCTTGCGTTCGGCAAGCCGTGCCTGGAACCGGTTAGTGAACCCGGCCTGCGGGGAAGCTTTCTTGACAGACTTCAATGCAATGCTTGTTTCGACAAGCGCGGCACAGTAGGCACACGTTCGTATGTGCATCTCCAGCTCACGCTTTTGCTCCTGCGTGATGGGCTTGTCATTCAACAGCCAATCTTCAAAAGGCTGGTGATTCATGATGCCTCCTTTCCGTACGGGCGCGAGGCGAGCGATGCTCGTCCTCTTGCCACATCCCTGCCAGTGCGCGCCGGGCACGATGCAGCCGGCTTTTGACGGCACTTACTGTCAGCTTAAGCGAATCGGCGATTTCGACTTCTGAATAGTCATACCAGTAGCGCAGGACGACCGCGGCGCGATCGATTTCATCCAAATCCTTCAGGAGGATGTGCAGGCGGTCGCGATTCTCACGTTTGACCGATTCCGCTTCCGGGTCGGGAGAGGCGGGATCGGCAATCTCATAGGTCGACCCATCGTCATTCTCCTCATCCATCGAAAAGATGGATAGCTTGCGGCGGCGCAACCGATCAATACAATAGTGAGCGGCAATCGAGAGCAGCCAGGTAGCAAACGGCCGGCTCTGGTCGTAGCGGTGCAGGTTTTGATAGGCACGCAGAAACGACTCCTGCGCGGCATCTTCGGCGGCTTCGGGCTCGCCCAGCATGCGATAACACAAGTTGTAGACGTGCGTTTGATGTTCCTCGACGAGCTTGGTAAACGCCTCGTCACTGCCTTGCTGAGCCTGGAGGACCCAGGTAAGTTCGTCGTTCACTCGCGCTCCTTGTACTTCCTATACGCTGGACGGCAGAAAAAGTTGCAGGCTAATGTGCATGACTATGCGATTCTCCGCTCCCATCCGGACCGAGGATCTCTTGCCACTTCCCGAGCGAATCGGCCCGCAAAGCGAACAGAATGGCAATGCCAGTCGTCAGCGGAACCGCAGCGATGAGCCCCAAAGATCCCACCAGTGTGCGGATAATTTCCTCCGCCACAAATTCAAAATTGACCAGTTTACCGTAGTCACCGCGTCCCAAGGAAAACATGAGCAACATCGGCAGAGACGCGCCTGCATACGCCAGCACCAAGGTATTGACCGTCGCGGCTACATGATCCTGCCCGATCCGCATCGCAGATTGGAAGAGCTGTCTGAAGCCTAGCGAATGGTTGGCATGATGCAGTTCAAAAACTGCAGATGCCTGGGTTGTAACCAGGTCATCCAGCACACCCAGCGCACCGATGATCATGCCGCCGAGTAACAATCCGCGCAGGTTGATCTGTGTGTTGAGCATCTGGATAAGAAACAAAGCGTTCTCGTCACCGGAGCCTGTGAGCCGCGTGATGATCACAAAGAGTCCGGCCAATGCTCCGGTGATCAGAAGCACGATGATCATACTCAACACGGCGGCATGAGTTTTGAGATTCCATCCATAGGTAAGGTAAAGTGTCAGCCCGAGGAGGACGACTGAACCGGTGATGCTGACCTGTAACGGATCGCCACCAGCCAGAATGTGCGGGATGATATAGCCAATGATAATTGCCAGGCTAAACACCATGCTGAGAAGCGACCTGACTCCCTTCCAGCGACTAATGGCAATGATCGTGATTGCAAAAATAGTGGTCAACCAAAGAATAGAATTGACTCGGACGAAATCTGCAAAATAAACGGTCAGCAACCCATCAGGGCGGGCGCCAATGGTCACCAGGATCTCATCGCCTGGTTGCAGGTAGACAGTATTGGAAATGACCTGGCGTTTGCCGTAATCCATTTCCATGATGATGCCTTTGTAATCACCTTCTAGCAATTCCACCCGTGCCACCTGATAGCGCTGCATTGTCCCGCCAAGATCCACTTCCCCGTCCTCAATGATTTCTGTGACGCGAGCTTTGGCTGTCTCCGATCCCATGGCGGACATGTTGACATTAGGCAAGGCAAGTTTATTAAGTGCGGGTAAGGTCATGTAGGCAACAAGTCCAAACAGTGCGATCATGATGAGTATGCGCAAAACGTTAATTTTCATTGCTAAAAGTATACCTTGTTCAGCAGGATAAAAAACAAGGCATCCATAAAAGATGCCTTGCTTCATCAACTTGCCGGCGCACTGGGTCACCCTTACGGTCCTGTCATCGCCTGCTGTAGAGCATCCTCCCATTTTGGCAAAGCAATATCAAACGTAGATTGGAATAAACTGCAATCCAGCGCCGAAAATAGTGGTCGCTGCGCCGGCGTCGGAAAATCCGACGTCAGAGCCGGCAGAAGTTCTTTAACTTTTTGTTCCTGCTTGTTGGGATCCAGTTCCAGTATCTTCTTTGCCCAATCCAGGCGGCTGGCATAGCCATCTCCAGCCACATGATACAGTCCGCGGTGTTCAATCAAGGAAGGCAAACCCTTACCGAGTAGTTGTGCGGTGACGTCCGCCAGCGTTCGCGCCCAGGTCGGGTTGCTAACCTGATCGCTGACAATCCGCAGCGTTTCCTGTGTGCGTGCCCACTCCAAGACTTTAGTGACGAAACTATTGCGGTTCCTGCTATAAACCCAGCTGGTCCGCAAAATAAGGTAGTTTGCCTTCCCCGCCTGTACTGCTTCCTCACCGGCGAGCTTGCTTTTTCCATAGACGCCTAACGGTGTTGTCTGATCCCCTTCCACGTAAACAGCACCTTTTGACCCGTCAAATACATAATCGGTGGAATAGTGGATGAGGAAAGCATTTCGCTTTGCCGCCTCGTCGGAAAAAAGACCCGGGATATCACCATTGACCATAAAAGCCT
>JBKPQD010000033.1:0-12658 GCA_046733915.1 Chloroflexota bacterium | reverse complement strand
GACTTTAGTCCGAATAGCAACAGCAGAAAACCGTTGACCATGACCGGGATATATCCCAGAGGTCCACGGTGGCGCAGGCGCTTGTATTGGCCCAGCCAGAGCGCACTGAGTACATATCCCAGTGAAAATGCCGAACCGAACCAGCCTAGGACAGCGACATCCGCGCCGAGATCCTCTTTAATCAAGAATGGCATCGCCACGGCTCGCGGGCTGCCTTCCATGATGTTCAAGACCCCAAAGATCAGGATGGTGATCCAGATCCACGGTACGGTGATGATGGCAAGCCAGCCTTCGTGTAAATCCGCAAATCCTTGTTGGATCGTCTCTTTGATAGACCTGGACCCCGCCGCCGTTTTCAAGGCGTCTGCCTGCCGCAGAGATGCAAACTGTCCCGACCGGAGGATTGGGAGGATACAAAGTGTAGATGCCAAAAACGATAGCGCATCCAATCCGAATGCCAGCGATGTGCCGCCGGCGGCGACCAGTCCCGCGCCCAGCATGGGTCCCAGAATGCCCGTGAGTCGTCCACTCAGTCCGTTGAGAGAATTGGCGCTGGTAAGCATTTCCGATGGTGTGATTTGGGGGACGACCGATTGATAGGCCGGGAAGAAAAATGCTTCCACAAATCCGAAGATCAGGCTGGCAACATAAATGTGCCAGACCTGCAGCAGGTTCAGCCAGGAAAACAAGGCAATACAGCTGACGACAATTCCGCTGAGCATATCAGAGAGGAACATAATGCGCAAACGGGGAAAGCGATCGACGACAACTCCACCGATGAGCAGAAATATCAGTAATGGCACTTGGGAAAAGATCAGGACTGTGCCCATCGCCGTGGCTGACCCCGTTTTCTCCAATACCCACCATGCCAGAGCAATACGATACAAGCTGTCGCCGAGCCGTGAGATGGTTTGCCCACTCCACAATAATGCAAAGGGCCGATGCCTGAGAGAGTACAGAACATTCATTACGCAAGTATAGCATCGGCAATCCATAAGTTTCTTTAGGATTAGGCAGAATTGCGCCTCGTTTTGGTCCATTTCTTATGGAAACTTTTCGAAATTCGGAGGAGGCGTACGCTTCAATAAGTTTACAGATATGTTCACATAATCAGTACTCTATTCCTAGCAGCATGTCTGTTGCCTTGTATATCATGTACTAGGTTTGTACAACGCCAACTTTTCTCGCCCCCCTTGTGCGAAACGACACCCATGAACCAATCCTCCCTCTACTCTCAGAATTAATTGCGGCACTCCAATAAACATGATGGCGGGGCTGTCCGGAAACCGGACGGCGCACTGCACTAAGGAGACAATTTAATGAACAAGATAGTCCTTCGCATTGCAAGTATCACTCTCTCTATCGTCCTGGCGCTTGGCGCCTTTACACCGAGCCAAGCTACATCGCAATTGGCCCCACTGATGCCAAACAGATTGATCAACCTGGCATTCTTCTATAAACCGCCATCCAATAGCGACGCGGCGAGCGTTGCCCAAAACTTTGGCAATGTTGTTTTGAGCGGAGGAGATGAAGCGTTCCGCGATCAGCTTGTCACCAATGGCTTTGCTTCCACGATTCCTCAATATTACCGGTCCGAAGGAATCCAAGACCCTGGAAACTGCACATCCACTCCCGCCAGTAATCAGATCGCCTACAAAGCCGGTGATTTCTGCAACATTAGCCAAACCCATCCCGATTGGTTCTTGCTCGATACCAATGGCAATCGGATCAGGACTTCTCCCACCAGTAACTATTACAGGATGGATCCTGGCAACGATGGCTGGAGAAATTTTTTCGTCTCGCGCCTGCTGGAGATTGATCAACAAAAAGGCTGGTCAGGCGTATTTCTGGATAATCTCGAAGCCAGCTTAAGTGAGATCCAGCGTGATGGATTGACACCTGCCAGATACCCGGACAATACCAGCTATCAAGCAGCCATTCGCGGGTTCATCCAGTATTTGAAAACAAACTATGCCCAGCCGTATAACCGACCGGTCATCGCAAATATCATCGCGCGCTCCACGGAAGCGCAATGGCTGGATTACATCCAATATCTCAATGGCGCTATGCAGGAACGGTGGGCGGTGCCCTGGTCCTCCACCACAGGATATTTGACGGAAACGAAATGGAGCTCGGATATGGCGCTGGCGGAAAAAACGCAGGCACAGGGATGCTTCATCATTTTGGTCGCGCAGGGCAGCAAAACGGATACCGCTCGCCAGAACTTTGCTTTTGCGTCCTACCTCCTGATCAGCAACGGGTATGCTTCCTTTCGGTACGCAGCTTCCTCGACGTATGGCGAGGTCTGGCTCTACGACAATTACAAGACGCAATTAGGCTCCCCATTGGGAGCTCGCTACCAGACCGGCACTGCCTGGCGACGGGACTTTACGAGCGGCTATGTGGTCGTCGATCCTGTTTACCACACCGCTACTATTTCGGTAAATCCGGCCGCCACAGCCACATACACACGTGTGCCCACATTAGTGCCAACCAATACAGCCGTCCCAACCTTCACCGCGACCGCACAATCGCCGACGAATACCAATCTCCCGCAATTAACCGCGACAAAAACCGCCACAGTGCTGCCCATGAATACAGCCACGGCTGTTGCAACGCTTGCCCCGATCACCTACAACGACCAGAACTCAGCCTTTGTCTATTCTTCGAACTGGACAACGGTGAGTGACTCGCTCGCCTACCAGGGAGAGTTCCAACAAACCAAAGTGGTCGGATCCTCGGTCACTTTCACATTTACAGGGATGTCTTTTACGATCATCTATAAAGCAGGCTCCCTGTACGGGAAGATGGATGTATACGTGGACGGAACACGGGTGACCACATTGAACGAATACGCCAGCAATATTGTCAATCAAAAGACGTGGAGGTATGGTGGTACCCTCACCCCCGGTACTCACAGAGTAAAGCTTGTTTTTGTAAGCCCCACAAACGGCAAAATTTCGCTGGATGCGATCAGCGTTCCCTAAACGTACGCTTTACGCCGACGAATCCGCGGCACATGATTGGTGTGCCGCGGATTCGTAATTCCCTTGTCCACTTTACATTTATGTTAAGTGAATTAGTACTGCATTCCTATATAGGATCTCATGAATCTGAATATCATGTAGACCGAGTTGTTCAGAAACGATTGTGGGGGACACTATCGTGAATAGAACCAATCCGTGAACAAACACCAACTGTTCTTCTTAAAAATTCACATGTTCACTGGCTGCCCGAAAAGCGGGTCGTCCTTTTAGACAAGGAGACAACTTAATAATGAATAGGAATGCACTTCGGCTCATCACGGTCATAACGATGCTTATTGGCACGCTTGGCATGTATGTGCCTGGACGAGCAACATCGCCAACAGCACTGACCTCCGGGGGAGTCGTCAACATTGCACACTTTTTCAAGCCACCAAATCTCGATGCAGCCACTGCTGCGAGAACGTTCGGCACAATTATCCTGACGAATGGCGACCACGACTATCGTAATCAGCTTTCCGCAAACGGATATTCCTCGACGATTCCACAATACTTTCGCTCAGAGGCGATCTACGACCCTGGCAGTTGTACCGCCTCTACACTCAACAACACAGTTGCCTACAACACGGGTGATTTTTGCTGGATCAGTCAGAACCATCCAGATTGGTTCTTGTTAGATGCCTATGGACAGCGAATTTCCGTTACCCCCGGCGGCAGTTATATGCGAATGGATCCGGGAAATCCTGGCTGGCGGCAATATTTCCTTTCACGAGTGCTTGAGAGTCAAAACCAGTATGGTTGGTCGGCGCTTTTCCTGGATAATGTTGAAGGCAGCCTCAGCAAATTTTATGGCCCCAAGCCTGTCAAATATCCGGATAATCTGAGTTACCAGAATGCTGTGCAAGGTTTTCTTCAATATTTAAACGTGAATTATTCTCAAGTATATGGCCGCCCTGTGTTTGGAAACATCGTGGCTCGTGATAGTGATGCGGTTTGGTTCAACTATCTACAATATCTATCTGGAGCGATGCAGGAACGATTTGCCGTTGACTGGTACGAGACTTCGTATTTGAGCGTCAACAGATGGCTAAATGACCTTTCCATGATGGAAAGGTCACAGGCGAGCGGGAAGTATGTCATTTTGGTTGCTCCTGGCAATCAGGAAGATCTCAATCGTGAGAAATTTTCCTTTGCCACCTACCTCTTGGTAAGCAATGGCAAGGCAGCCTTTCGTTATTCCACAGATGATGCCTATCGAGATACCTGGTTATATGACAACTACAACATTGATTTAGGAACCCCTGTGGGTCCGCGCTATGCAATAGGAAGCCTTTGGCGACGGGACTTTACAAAGGGTTGTGTGGTCGTGGATGCGGTGAATCACAGCGCTACGATAGCAAGCACAACCGGTAACATTGCAGATGTGTTTATTGGAGGAACTCCTATGGGAGGTTGTTACGATTCCAGTGGCCAAAGTCAGCGGGCATCCTTTACAAATGTGGACGGCGGCCCCGTAAAAATAGTGAGCACCAGTGGGAACCCAATTATTTCCTCCCTGCGTATTAACTTGAAAAGGAACTCTACATTCTTAAGTTATTCAGAGTTTATGGGCATACCCGCCAGTAAATTAACGGACACTTATTTGTTTCCATGGTACAACAACGCTAGTGCGGGCGGCTTGAGTTCGCAACTACGCTTTGCGAATATGGGTAGTGCCGCGACGGAGGTGACAGTCAATATTGGTGGTACCTCTTATGGGCCCTATCATCTAAATCCGAATGAAAGCCAACGGGTTAGTTTCGATAACGTAGATAGTGGTCCGGTGAGGGTAAAGAGCTCGGGTGGTGTACCAATCATCGCCTCCATGCGGATCAACCTGAAAAATATGCCAACGTACTCCAGTTATACCGAGTTCCTGGGGTTATCTGCAAGTTCTACGGTAGGCACTGAATATACATTCCCATGGTACAACAACTCCACCGCAGGCGGGTTAAGTTCCCAATTGCGCTTTGGGAATGTGGGGAATGCTGCTACGAGCGTGACGGTAAAGATTGGAGGCGTTGCTCATGGTCCTTATTCTCTCAATCCAAGCCAAAGTCAACGTGTTACCTTCGATAACATCGATAGCGGTCCGATCGAAGTCAGCAGCTCAGGAGGGGTTCCGATCATTGCGTCGATGCGAGTCAATCTAAAGAGGAATCCCACATATTCCAGCTATACGGAGTTCATCGGCCAACCCGGGTCGGTACTGACGGAAACCCGCTATCTGTTCCCGTGGTACAACAATGCCACAGCGGGTGGCTTAAGTTCCCATTTACGGTTTGTGAACGTGGGGAATGTTACTACGACCGTCCAGATCAAAATTGGAGGAGTGACCCAATCCAATAGCTATACTCTGGCTCCGAATCAAAGTGCCTGGGTCAGTCTAAATAACGTGGACGATGGGCCGGTGGAGGTATTTTCCTCGGCAGGTGTACCAATCATTGCGTCCATGCAGATTGCTTTAAAGAGCAATACCTTTTATTCCAGTTATTTGGAGTTCATGGGACTTTCGATGGGTTCCCCTCTGAGCATGCCTGCCGATGAGTTGAGCAACACGTACTGGTTCCCGTGGTATAGCAATGCCACGGCTGGTGGCCTGAGCTCGCAGCTCCGCTTTGGTCTGCCTTAAACTTTCAATGAGTTAGCATTTCTCTTGTGGGAGTTGGTGCTTTGCAGGGACTCCCACAAGAGTTTTAATCTGCCGGAGATAAAAAATCTTAGAATTGACAGCGAGGGGATTTCAGGCCGTGTCGCTTAGCCTCTTAATTGCAAACTGGATGCTCCGTACTCCATCAGCTCGATCGCGTTGCCATCCGGGTCGTTGATCCAAGCCTGGCGAGAATGATCCATGCCCATCGAAATGGGGGTCACAGAGACGCCTCTGCTCTTGAGCATTTCACAATATTCATCCAGACCGGTCACTTCGAGACAGAAATGTTTATATTGAGTTCCCTGCGTTAATTCGTTTACAGTTCCACCCCACACCTCGGCTGCCATTGCCTGGTCGAAGAATTCCAGGAAGCTGGTATTGCCGCAGCCGAAGTAATAGCCAAACGGTTGTCCCTGCTGGTTGTCGAGGGTGAACTTGACTTGCATTCCGAGCTTGTTGACGTAAAAATCAATGATGCCTGCGAGATTGTTTGTCACAAAGTTGAGATGAGCGAGTTGACGGATCATGAGGTCTCCTTATCGTTCACAATTTCTTTGACGCGGCCCACGGCGCCACTTTCCAGCCGAACTTTGATCCCATGCGGATGGGTCGGCGATTTGGTGAGAATATCTTTGACAATTCCCCTGGTTAATTTGCCCGTGCGCTGATCCTGTTTCAGAACGATCAAAACAGTCATGCCGGGTTTGAGGTTCGAGCGAGTTTGTCCATTCATAGTGGAATCAATGGGTCACGTTTGATGAGACGTGACCCATTTTATGATTATGTTCCCGGTGTGTTTGAAGCTGTCGGCGTTTCTGACGGTGGGAAAGGTGTCAGCGTGTCGGTGGGAGTGAGGATGACCGGTGGAACGGGCGTATCGGTGGGGAAGGCAGTCGGTGGAATCGTGGTCGGCGTAAACGTTGGCGAGGCGGTTGGAGTTGGCAAGGCAAGGTTGAACGTCACGCGCTTTTCCGCGTAATAGTCCTCTCCGTTCATGAGATAGAGGCGCAGCGTGACCTGGGGCACGGCAACCGTACTCAAATCCCAGGTGTAGATCAGACCGGGCTGGGGGAAGGAGTTGGCTCCTTGGGTTAGAAGTGTCCAGTCTTGGGGATCGTTCCCTGGACCGTACTCCAGCCGCCAACCAGTGAAGCCGCCGTTCTTGACGTCGATCACACCCGTGACCGGAAGATTGGTATCCATGATGGTTTCCCCGTTCTTGGGGATGGAGAAATCCAATACGGGATGGGGATCCTCAGGCTTGCACTCGCGGTCAGCGGAGAAGGTTGGGTTGCGCGGCATATCGTGAGACTCGAGCCAATCGCGTCCTTCCCCGGACCGGAGCCACTGGCGCGCGAACTTATCGGTCACGTTCATCACCAAGTCTTCCTTCGCATAATCCTTGCAGGTATCGTTTGCGACCAAGCCGGTCCAGGTATCAATGTAGACACGGCGGAGCAGGTCCTGGCCTTTCGGCAGCGGAGGCTGGTCGCTGACGAAGAACTCGCTGCGCTCACCGCCTCGGCAGGCATTGGAAGGCTCGGTGCCGGAGGTAACACAAATCACCTTTTCTACAATTCCCGGCGGGATAGAAAAAGGCGTCGGGGCGTTATTCGTAACATAGGGAACCGCGAACGTCATGAACGACGACCAGATTGGCGCTGCGCCCGTCAGACCCGTGGTATTAACCATCGGTGTGTAATCGGCATTGCCCACCCATACACCGGTGACCAGGTCAGGAGTGTAGCCAAGAGTCCAGTTGTCGCGGAAGTCGTTGGTCGTTCCTGTTTTCGCCGCCACCTGGAACGGCAGGTTCAACAAGGAGTTGCGCCCGAACATCCAGGAGCGGGCTTCATTATCGGAGAGTATGGAAGAGATCAAAAAGGCGTGTTCGGCGCGAATTACCTGCTCGCCCGCCGGAGGCTGATATTGATAGACCACATTGCCCTTGTAATCTACAATCTTCAAAATCGAAACCGGTGGGATGCGCTTGCCATAATTTGCAAACACGGAATAGGCGGATGTCATTTCAAGCAGGCTGACGTCGCCGCCACCGAGGGTTAACGACAAACCATAATCTGGTCTTGTTAGGCTGGTGATGCCCAGCCGCTCAGCCATCGCGACCATGCCATCTTTTTGCGGGGTAGCCGGGTCATCGTATACATGTACAAAGTTGAGCGTCTTCACGGCCGGGACGTTGAGCGAATTTGACAATGCCGTGCGAACGGTGACAGCGCCATGGAATCTGCCGTCATAGTTCACGGGACGATACGGTTCACGAGTATCGTTCGGATCGCCGGAGGGCGGAAACTCGCTTGGCACATCCCAGATAAGCGTGGCGGGAGTCCAGCCCTTTTCGAATGCCGCAACATAGTTGATTGGTTTGATCGACGAGCCTGGCTGGCGCGTCGGGCTATTCGCCATATTGACTTGCCCGGAGATGGCCTCGTTATAAAAATCGGGAGAGCCTACCATCGCGAGAATCTCGCCGGTCGCCGGGCGGATCGAAACGAGAGCGCCGTCGTGAGCGTTCTTGTCGGTGAGTTGCGCCACCTGATCGGTGACCAGCGCCTGGGCTTGATCCTGGAGCGTCGGATCCAGGGTAGTGTAGACTACGAAGCCGGAACGATAAATTGTCTGGGCACCATATTGCGCTTCCAACTGTTCACGGACGTAATTGACCCAGTGCGGATACCGCGTATTGATCGTCGGTGAGTTGAACGTGTACGCTTTCATCTCATTCGCTGCATTTGCCGCCGCCAGCTCGTCTACGCAGACGGGAACTTCACTATTGCTGACCTTGATGCAGCCGCGCTGCTTGCTGAGACCATACATCAGCACGAGCACTTGCTGCTGGCGCTCGAGAGTCATATCGCGGTCGGTGTAAACATCATAGGTGCTGGGCGATTGCGGCAAGCCAGCCAGGAAAGATGCTTCTGCAAGTGTCAATTGATTGGCAGTCTTGCCAAAATAAGTTTCGGAAGCTGCTTCGATGCCATAGGCAAGGTTGCCATAATAAATCTCATTCAAATACAGCTCGAGAATATCATCCTTGGAATATCGGCGCGTGATTTCTGCTGCCAGGATGATCTCGCGAGCCTTACGGGAGTATGTTCGTTGGGCGCGTTCCTCCGGCGAGAGCAATAAGGCGCGGGCGAGCTGCTGTGTAATCGTGGATGCACCGCCGCCCTGACCGCCGGTCTGGTAATTTTGCCAGAGGGCACGGATGATTGCAGCCGGATCGAAGCCGGGATGGCTGTAAAAATCCTGATCCTCCGTGGCAATTGTTGCTGCAACCAGGACCGGGGAAATCTGGCTAAGTGGCACATACGTTCGGCGTCCCGCATTCGGGTCGAGGATTTCATAGAGTGGATTGCCGTTCCGGTCCAGGATACGCGTAGTTTCGAATTGGGAGGCGCGCGTCTGCAAATCTTCCACGCTCGGCAGTGTGCGTGCGATGGAATAGTACGAGAACAGCAAAACGGTCCCGCCCATCAATAGCAGGAGTACGATACTGAACATCATGATCAGCAGCAACCGGACCAGACATCCGCCATACGCTGGATTCCACCCCGAAGGGACAGGCCTCTCAGCGGGCGGGTAGGCAGGTTGAACAGGAGGGTTGAGCGGCGGTGCCGGCGGCACGTAGCGCACTGCAGGTGCCCCATTGCGCTGACGGTTGGTTGGTTCATAGGCAACCGGAGCCACCCGCGTCCCTTCGAGATCCGTCTCGTTGACGCGGCGCGGCAGCGGCATATTATCTTTATCGAGCGGAATTGGCGCAGGGGGAGGAGTACGTTGTCTCGGTATGCTGGCTTTCGTTGTATCGTTGGGGTCAACAGGCTCGTCAATTGGATCCACGGGTAACTCGGCGCGAGTGTCCGCTTCTGAATCCAACAATCGTTTGATGCGTCTTCTTCTCTCTTCTTCTTCTGGGTTTGTCATTATTCATTCCATGTGGGCGGACCGTCGTCCGCCCCTATATCCTATTATTTGGGTTTACTCATCATCAGGACAGTCCATTGACCGCGATGGCAAACCTCTTCAGTTTGGTTTTTGACTTCCAGGGTGATCGTCACGGCGCCGCCGCCGATTCGCGGCAGAGCCTTGGTTTCTTTCACTTCCAACTCGACGTAGATGGTGTCGCCAATAAAAACCGGCTTGACGAACTTCCATTCACTCACTTCTCGGAACGCGATCACCGTTCCGTCGAGGATTCCTGTCTGCCAGGCAAGACCGGAGGCGATGGCCAGGCCTAACAATCCATGGGCAACCTGTCTGCCGAAAAGGGTCGTCTTGCTGAACTCCGGGTCGGTATGGATGCGATTATTATCGCCCGATAAACGGGCAAAGGTCATGATGTCGTCTTCGGTGATGGTCCGCTTTTGCGTATCCAGTGATTGTCCGACGAAAAAATCCTCGAAGTACAGTCCCATTGTGGTCTCCTCGCTCAAATACTCTGGCGGTTTCGGTAGGCACTTCGGGATCCTCCACCACCAACTCAACCAGCAGAAGACCAAATTATACCCTTTGACCTCTTGACCAACTCCCCGTACAATACATCCATGCGTGATTGGTCACTCGCCAAAGGCGACCCGCTGTGCTTAACTCTGGCGGCGGATTCACGCCTCTCCATTCCTGACTACTTAAACGACCATGTCTGGGAACTTGTTCTCGGTGGCGGGGAAACAGAACCTCTGGCGATGCGCACGACCTACGGGTTACGGGCGAAATCCATGCGCATCTTCCTGCGCTTTAGCGAGAACGGTAAGTCGGTCAGCGATCCATCGGCGTTTGCGCTGCCGCCTACAGTGCGGCGTTTTTATCCAAACTTTCTCATCCTCGACTACTCTCCTTTACCGAATATTGACGTTATAACGGAGTACTGGGTTCCACAATCCAATGCGATCAGTGGGCGGGTGGCGGTTGCCAATAAGTCGAACGCCAATCGCAAAATCCGCCTGGAAGTTTGCGCGTTGCTCACGCCGATCGGCGGGCAGAGCATGACCAACAATCAGATGCAACTCGTCAATATCCTCGCCGGTCAAACGGATGGACTGTATCCTGTCCTGTTTTTGACCGGCGGACCGGCGCACGGTTCGGGGCTGCATCCCTCGCTCTTTTTGGACCTCGAGCTGGGTCCCGGTGCCACGCGCCAGCTGACCTGGACGCAAGCCGCCACCGCCAACCTGCAAGGCTCCTTCGACCTGGCACGTCAGAGCGCGGCTCGGCCCTGGGAAGCAGAACGAGCGCGGCTCGAGCTGCTGAATGCCAGCCAGAGTATAGACATCCATACCGGCGACAAAGATTGGGATGCCGCCTTCGCCTTAAGCCAAAGAGCCGCCTTTGGATTGTTCTTCCCTTCCAACGACAAATTACCAAATTCATCCATCGTGGCCGTCCGCGGCCCCGATAACGGATATTCCCCGAAAGGGGACGGGACCGATTATTCGGTTGCCTGGAATGGGCAGAATGCTTTTGATGCTTATTATCTTTCCAATGTGCTGCCAGGTTCTTCTGCCGGATATGATTTGCTAAAAAACTTCCTTGCCATCCAACAGGACGATGGGACGATTGATGGCAAGCCCGGTCTTTCCGGCCAACGCGGGCGTTATAATGCTGCGCCAATTCTCGCTAGCTTGGCATGGAAGTCTTATGAGAAGACCGAGGATCGCGAATATCTTGCCAAGATCTATCCTAAGCTTCATAAATTTTTCTGGTCGTGGTTCTCGCCTGAATACGATGAAGATCGCGATGGCCTGCCGCAATGGAAGCATATCCTGCAAACCGGCTTTGAAGATAATCCGCTTTTCGATGCCTGGCACGATTGGTCGCTGGGCGTAGACATTACTCAGGTCCATAGCCCGGCGCTCGAGGCGATGTTGTACAACGAGGCGGCTGTGCTCATCAAAATGGCAGAACAGCTTGGGCAGCATGATTCATTGCCACTACTTCATGAACAAGCCGCAAAGCTGCGACAATCTATTGAGTCCACATGGCAGCCGCGCACCGGTTTGTATCACTACCGCGACCGCGAAACAGGGATGAGCCTGGCCGGCAAAGTTTTGCTCAAGCAGCAGGGCTCCGCGACATTGACGCCCAAGTTAAAGTTCGAGAATCCGATCCGGTTGTTGATCGAGGTGCAGAATCAAACTCCCACGTCGAAGCGGCCGGAGATTCGCCTCCATGAATTTTCCACAAAGCCCGCCGATGAAGTCATCTCCGGCGGCGATTATCAGTGGCGAAACAACGGTCTCATTTACACCACGCAAAAGGTGTATTCCAAGCTCGCCAAGATTTCGATCCGTGGCTTAAACGAGGAAGATACTGTCATTATCTCCACGTTGGATTTCACGAGCGAGGATCATACGCTCTTGATGCCTCTTTGGGCTGGTGTCCCCGATGACCAGCGCGCCCAAACCATGATCGGTCGCGCCCTTTTGGACGCTACTCGATTCCATCGTCCCTACGGGATCCCGGCCTGCCCGCTGTTGACACAGCCCGAGGCGGAATCAGTTTCGCAGGCTGTGCACCTACTTTGGAACTTGTTTATTTGCGAGGGTCTGCTCCGCTATGGATTCCGCTCCGATGCAGCCCGGATCGTCGCTCATATCATGACCGCAATCGTCCAGAACCTCAAACAGAACCGGTCCTTCTTTGCACGTTATCACGCTGAAAAAGGGACCGGCATCGGCGAGCGCAACGCGTTGACGGGTCTTGCGCCTGTTGGTTTATTCCTGCAAATCTTGGGTGTTAAGATTTTTTCCTCAAAATGTATCAAGCTCGAAGGCGAGAATCCATTTCCATGGGATGTAAAGCTTTACTATAAGGGCTTGAAGATTCTGCGAGGAATGCACAAGACGGAAGTGATCTTTGCCAACGGCAAATCGGTTGTGGTGACAGACACCGAGCCCAAAGTGATATCCGTATAATTACTTTTTCAACGTTCAAAGAACATCCGGCTTGTCCGGCAGGATGTTTT
>JBKPQD010000032.1:0-3763 GCA_046733915.1 Chloroflexota bacterium | reverse complement strand
AATCCACAAGGGTATCCATGTCGTCAAGCCGACCAATGCAAAAAAGATGCTCGATACGATCCAGCCTGCCAATACACCATGGACTCGCCGTTTAAACCCTCCCCAGGCAGACATTGCAATCCCTCCCACCACGCCGCCGATGGCGCCTGCGGACTGAACAATTCCCAGGCGCACACTATCATTGCCTGTGCGCAATAACACCATGGGCGCCAGGACCGTGAAGCCAATCCCTGCACATAGATTTCCGAAAAAGAAAACCATCTGCAGCCCCAGCAAACTGGGACGCGCAAAAATATAACGGAATCCGAATATGGCTTCCTGCAGAATATTCCCTTCTGCCTGGGCACCTTCTGTTGTTCGCCGCGGTTGCGGAATATGGATAAACACCAGGACCAAAATCGCTAGAAGAAATGTCACAACATCAATCGTCAAGACTCCGGTCAGGCCTATCATCGGCAACAAGGCGCCCGCCAGCATGGGTGCGAAGACGCCGGGTCCCATTTCCATCAGCGACATCATTCCGTTGGCGCGCCCATATTGTTCTTTGGGAATCATTGTGCTGATCGCGGCGGAATATGCCGGCCATTGGAACGAATTTCCCAATCCCTGAAAGATCGCGGCAACATACAAGTGCCACACTTGAAGTACACCAGCAAATTGCAGAAGCAGAACTGCGATCGTCGCCAGCCCGGCCAGCAGGTCACTCATCATCATCATCATCTTGCGGTTGTGACGATCCACCATCACACCTGCAAGCGGGGAGATGAGCAGGAATGGCGTGATGAAGAAGACTTGCATCAACCCAAGCGCAGTAGCACTGCCTGTTTTCTCGAAGACCCAGATCGTGAGCGCGAAGGCACTCATGTTGGTAGACAGGATGGATATTATCTGGCCGAGCCAGACCAACGTAAAGCCAAACATACCAGTAGGACGTTTCTGAACGGTCATGGAATACTCCGGTCCGAAGAGGGTTAGATGGTGGCCGCCTGCCACGAATAAATCGATGGATCGATATAATTTCGAGTAAAACTCAATGTTAAGCCTTACGAATTATGCAGCTACTAGAAAAGTCAGACAACCCTCCGTAGAGGGTTGTCTGATCACTTAACACGCGGATTATGTTTTGCAGGTGTGCTTGGCACTTACTCCACATAGATCTCAACGTGCTCCCCATCCTCTTCATCGGTTACGTCAATGATCTTGCCTGTGACGCCCGAGCGCAATGCTTCCATCACATTCGACATATTCACGCCTTCCACTTCCGGCGCGAAATGAGCACCGATCTTCATACCCGCATCCACCAGCGCCAGCGGGATCTGCACCGAGGCTTTGGAACGCCCCGTGCGCACATCCGTGACGCGGATGCGCAGCCAGCGCGGTCCCCCAGGCATTCCGGGCATTCCAGGAGGACGCGGCGGCGTGGGCGTGCGCGAGGAGCTCAATGCAGATAAAAGCTTGGTCCCCTCCTCTGCACTAAGTTTTCCTTCTTCGATCATCTTCAAAATTTTCATTCGTTCTTCAGAGCTAGCCATGATGCGCCTCCTTATCCGATATAAACCTGAACATGCTTGTCCTCATGATCGTCATGTACATTGACAATAAACGGTTCCCCGCTCTTTCTGGTTGCATCCAGGATTTGAATAATATCATTTACATTCGTATTCTTCATGCCATGAAGGTTGTGTCCGAACGTTCGCAGGAACCACGAGGTCAAACCCAGAGGAAGAGGGAAACCGAGGGTGATATGCTTCGGCCCATCTTCGGCACGGCGTCGATCGACATTCACATACAGCCAGCGAGCGCTTTGTCCACCGGCGCCGAGAACAATCAACAATACACCGAAAAATAGTGGAAATAATAAGCAATAAAACCAGAAATTCATTCCTGTATTCTGCTGGATGGAATACATGCCCCAGGCGCTCAACACGGCAAGGATGACACCGATCCACAAAGGAATCATCGCAAAGCGACGGGCTCGCGCTTTGACTTCTTCGAAGTCAGAAGCAGATGTCTGAGATCGTTCGGCACCGGGAGCGGGTTCCAGTTCAATCACTTCGATCGTCCCCGGATCTGCATCCTCTTCGAGGGCGCGCATGAGATGCGCAGCTTGCTCCGCGGAGATCTTGCCCTGCTCCACCATCTGCAGAATCTTTCTCCGTTCCTCGGAGGACATTACTTGCCTCCTTCCAATGCTCGCAGTAATTGCTCGGCTTGGTCCGCAGTAATCTTTTTCTCTTGCAGCATTTTCAAGATAGCCATGCGCTCTTCGTCGGCAACCGGCTCCGATTTTGAGACTCCCGGCGGTGTGGGTATACCCTTCGGACCAAAATCGCTCCAGGTGGGACCCGGTCCGAAGTTCACGCGTCCGCCCCAGCGTCGCGCGTGACGTTCCGCATGGCGCTCCGCGCGGCGTGCAGCTTCCTCGGCGCGCTTGGCAGCACGCTGCGTAGCTTGCTCCACCTGGCGCGAGATACGCTCGCCGAAACCGGACCAGTCAAAGTTCAAGCCGGCAAAATTGCCAAACTCCTCCGCCGACTCGGCGGCGTTCGCCTGGTTGGACAAGCGGATATCACCACCGGCGCTCAAAACAATCTTCGCCGAACCGCTTCCGAGCGTGACAACACGTGAGGTTGCGTCTGGTTCTTCCGGCACGCCGGGCCACTGAACGTCCACTTCGTCGCCCTGCATAGTAACGGTGGCATTCGCATGCGATGGAAGGACCATCAGAATATCATCCCCGGCTGTCACGACATAGTTGCCATCGTCGCGCGGCTCGAGATAGACGACAACATCCTCTCCTACATTGACCTTGACGTTGCCACGTGCACCGCGCAAAGCAAGGTCATCTGAAATCGAGTCGATGTTTATGTTTCCATCGACATCGCGAATGGAAACGTCGCCGCTGGCGTTTTTCAGATATAGATTGCCGCGCGCGCCGCGCAAGCTGAAATCGGCATGAATGGAGTCGATCGAAACCGAACCCACATCACGCATGGAGAGATCGCCGTTAATCTCTTTGATCGCAATATTTCCAAGCACGCCGCGCACCGCCGCGTCGCCGTGGATCGAGACAAAGGAAAGATTCGAATCTTTCGGTACGCGTATTGACATATCGTCTTTACAGGAGAAGCGAACTTCGTCGCCGTTCTGCTGCAGGTGGAGTTCCTCATCGTCGGCTTTAATCAGGATTTCATTCCCATCCCAGCCGACAACAGAGAGATCGCCGCCAATCGAGTCGGCGATAATGGTGGGCGATTTGCCAACAGAGATCATCTTGGACATGGGTTATTCCTCCTCGCCGCGTAATAATCGCATGGCTTCATCGGCAGAGATTTTGCCGGCTTCCAGATCCTCCAACACTGTATTGCGTGTCTCGGGGCTGATCTCGATAACTTCATCTTTGCCGGGCTCAAAGCCGAGGGCGCGAATAACTTCATGCAGACGGTTGCGAATTGTCGGATAGGAGAGATTGAGTTCCTGTTCCATACGATTGATCTTGCCCTCGCAGCGGACAAAGGTTACGATAAAATCCAGGTGTTCTGCCGTCAAATGCGCAAATGGACCACCGGTGAACTGTCCTTCAATGGAAGTATCACAGGATGGGCAATGTAAACGGGTCACGGTTAGCTCCGAGTGACAAACGGGGCAACGAGTAGGTGCAGCGTACATAAGCAGAGCCTCCAAAACAACATTATGACTTACCAGGCTTATAATAGTCAGAATTGCAACTACGCCTTCGAATTCTTCACGATCAGATTAGTTA
>JBKPQD010000031.1:0-4397 GCA_046733915.1 Chloroflexota bacterium | reverse complement strand
ACGCAGGACTCAGCGATGCCGTGATCCGCGACCAGATGCTGACAATGCTCATTGCAGGCCACGATACGTCCACGGCCCTGCTGGCGTGGACGTTCGCCCTGCTCGGACAACACCCTGACATCCATGCGCTCCTCGTTCATGAAGTAGATACCCTGGAGAGATCCCCCTTGCTCGATCGGGTGATCAAGGAAAGTCTGCGTTTATATCCACCGATTCATATCGGCAACCGGCGCGTTGCCGAAACCCTGGAATTCCCTGAGGGAAACATCCCTGCCGGCGAGCGGATGTTTTATTCGATTTACCTGACGCATCGCGACCCAACGATCTGGAAGAATGCAGAAACCTTCTGCCCGGAACGCTTCGCTCACGGACGCAAGACACCCCCCTTCTCCTACGTCCCGTTTGGGGGAGGTCCACGTGCATGCATTGGCGCCGCATTTGGGCAGGCGGAGGCGCGCATTGTCCTGGCGCGACTGTTGCAAACGCATACCTTTGAATTTACGAATCATAAGATCCATGCTCACATGGGTGCGACACTGGAGCCGCGCCCCGGCGTAAAGATGAGAGTAACAAAGCGTGATCCAGCCGCCGGCGCGAAAACGCCACGTAGAGTAACTTAAATCATGACCTACTTTGGATTTCTTCTTCGCTTTTTATTCCTTCCGATCCTGGTTTTCCTCGCGATCACCTATTGGGACAATAAGAAAAATGAACAAATCACCGGTTTCCGCCATGGACAGGCAGTGTGGACCGGGATCGCCATCCATGTGCTGTTGGCAGTTCTGTATACCACGCCATGGGATAACTACCTCGTCGCAACCCATGTATGGTCCTACAACCCCCGGCTGGTGAGCGGCCTGGTAATAGGGTATGTACCTGTTGAAGAATACACATTCTTCGTCGTGGAAACGATTTTGTCGGGATTATGGTGGTGGTTCTTAGCACGAAGAGTAGCGCCGCCCTCGAGCAACTTCCGATCCAACAAGACCATTGTTTACATCACTGCTTGTTTACTTATTGCTCTGTGGTTGCTTTTTACCTATCTTTTTTTCTTTGGCGATACAAAGTGGACCTACCTGTCCATCATCCTATTCTGGGCATTGCCTGCTATCCTGCCACAGTTGTTGTTTGGCGCAGATATTCTCTGGCATTTTCGTAAACTTGTCTTATGGGGAATCATGGTGCCTGGAATCTATCTTTCCCTCACGGATATCGTCGCATTAAACGAAACGACCTGGTCCATTTCCCCCAGTCAGACCACAGGAATTTTATTCTTTGGAATCCTACCGCTCGAAGAAGTTGTCTTCTTTTTTATTACCAATGTACTGATCGTCTTCGGCATGACGCTGCTGCTGGCAAACGTCAGCCAGGAGAGGTTTACGCAGATCAGGCACCGGCTTCAGGCATGGAAGGAGAAGCGCAGCGTCAACCCACAGGCGCATTGACGAGGTCGTGAATCCATTTGCGGGAGAGATAGCGCCGCAGGACGATGACCGCCTTTACAGCTTCTTCCAGCAACACGAGCGCGTAAACTCCATAGACGGGTAGATGCAGGACAAATCCCCCGATCAGTGCCGACGGTACACCAATGCACCAGATCGAAAACAGCTCGGTAAACATCGCGTAGCGCGTGTCGCCGCCAGCACGCATCGTCCCAATAAACAGGATGAAGTTTAGCATCTTCAGCCAGGCAGAGAGGGCGGAGACCAACATCAGTCCGCGCAGATTGTCCGCTGCGGCGGGTGAGATCTGATAGAGTCCAAGGACAGTTTCACGCAACGAGAAGACAACTGCACCGCCCAGCAGCGCCGTCGTGATGCCGAGAATCATAAAACGGCGTCCATATTCAAAGGCAATTTCCTTGCCACCCGCGCCTATGGTATTCCCGACCATCACCGCGCAAGCGTTTCCCAATCCCATAAAAAGCACAAACAAGAGTTCTTCCACTGTGGCATTGATATTGACCGCCGCGATGGCATCCGTGCCAATGCGCGCATAGACTGCGTTGTAGGATGTGAATCCAACCGACCACAGTACTTCGTTGAGGGCAGCCGGCATAGACGTCTTGAGCACGTTCATTACGAAGGGACGGTTGAATCGGAAAAACGAAAGTGGATTCGCAGCGAGAGGCGTTTTTAACGTATAGACGAGGATCAGGAGCAGAATGCACTCGAATGTCCAGCCGGTGGCAGTACCGATCGCTGCGCCGCGTACCCCCAGTTCGGGAAACGGTCCGATTCCAAAAATCAATAGGTACGCGATCAGGGTCTTGAGTGCCAAGGCAATGACTGCAACGACTACAGTCATCTTGACCATCGTAATGCTGCGCAACACGGAAATATACGAGACCGTGATCGCCATCATGATATAGCTCATTCCCACAATACGCAGGTAATCGCTGCCTAATTGGATCACCGCCTGGTCTTCCGTATAGAAACTCATCAATTTTTGCGGGATCAGCAACGCGGCAGAGCTAAAGACAGCGGCGACACACACGGCGATCGCCAGGCACAGTCCCAACACGTTGCGAATATTCTCCACATCGCGTTTGCCCCAATACTGCGCGGTGAAGATAGACATCCCGCTCGTTATGCCAAAGAGGAACAGGATCAGCAGAAAGAAGATTTGATTCGCCAGTCCCAGCGCCGCGACGGCGGTCTCGCCCTGTTGACCAACCATCAATACATCGATCATGTTCAAGCTGGCAGTGATTAACTGCTGAAAGGCAACCGGCAGGGCGAGCGCCAGCATGGACCGGAGAAATTCGCGATCGCGCAGGAAAGAAAGGGACATGGCAGGAAAAGGAATAAGAACAGACATAAAAGTAAAAAGTAATCAGCGAGCAATCTCACCTCTTACTTTTTACAGATTCAGTCGATAAGTGGTTACTGTCTATTTGTCTTCAGGTGCATCGCGTACGATATATAACGGTCTGCCTTTTGCTTCGTCATACAGGCGACCCACGTACTCACCGAGAATCCCCAGGGAGATCAATTGCACACCCCCCAGGAAGAGAACCGATATTAAGGTTGTGGTCTGCCCCTCAAAGAAATGTGAGCCCGCCAGGCGCAGGGCTGCGACTACAGGAATGGCAATGATCGCAATCCCGGCTGAGGTAAAGCCAAAGAAGGTTGCGACTTGCAGAGGAAAATAGGAAAAACTCGTGATGGCATTCAATGCCAGCCGAAACATTTTGCGGAAGGGATATTTCGTTTCTCCGGCGTGACGCGCTGCCCGTTTGTACTGGACACCCACTTGCTTGAATCCCACCCAGGCAGACATCCCGCGCGGGAAGCGATGTCGCTCTCGCATCTGCTTGAGCACATTCACCACCTTTCGATCCATCAGCCGGAAGTCGCCGGTGTCGAGGGGAATCTTCACATCGGTGATGCGATAGATGATGCGGTAGAACAGAGAGGCGGTCCACAGCTTGAATAACGATTCGCCTTCCCGCTCGGCGCGCACCGCGTAGACGACCTCATTGCCTTCCTTCCACTTCTTTGCCATTTCCAGGATGACTTCGGGTGGATCCTGTAGATCCGCGTCGATGATGACAATGGCGTCACCACGCGCATAATCCCAGCCGGCGGTAATGGCGATCTGGTGCCCGAAGTTGCGCGCAAAGATCACCGGGCGGACGTGTTTATCCGTCTCTGCCATGGCGCGAATGATTTCCGTTGAGCCATCCGTCGAGCCATCGTCCACAAGGACCAGTTCCCAGGGCTCGCCGGTGGCGTCCATCACGTCGGTGATTCGGCGACGTAGCTCAGGCAGATTATCTTTTTCATTGTAAATAGGCGCAATAATTGAGTAAGTGATTTTCATTTGGCGGTTGTCTCTTAGGCCGGAGTTTTTGAGGAGGGGGGTTCGGCGTCTGGTGCGGGAGTAGCTTCTGTGGTCACGGATGGAGCGGGCGTCTCGGCTCGGATCTCCTCGGCGGGCCGTTCTTGCGGAATGTCGGTTTTGCGGCGGCCCCAAGTGCGATTGGGAATGTTGACTTGATTCTCAGGCAGGACGAATTGTCTGCTGCCGTCCGCTTCAAAGGCCGATAACCCGATCACTTTTCTTAATATATATTCGCCGATCAAAATCATCGAGGCGAAGACCGGTACGATCAGCAACGCTCCTAGGATTCCCTCGAGAATGGTAGCGATGACGATGATAATGAAGACGAGAGCCTCATTCATGTGCACACTGCGTCCCATAATGTATGGACGCAGGAAGAAGTTCTTGAGGCTGATCAAGACGAGATAGACCGCCACCACGATTCCCGCCACCCAAAAATTGGAAAGCGGAATCCATGTGGAGCCCTCGAGCAATGCGACGGCTGCTGCCAGCACTGCTGCCAGGAACGGGCCAACGTCGGGGATGAGCGTGAACAACCCTGCTGCGACGCC
>JBKPQD010000030.1:0-2545 GCA_046733915.1 Chloroflexota bacterium | reverse complement strand
GTATAGGCTGTGTAGAATAAAGGCAGGGAGGTGTCACCCAGAATCTCGTCCATATGCATGCCGGTCAGCGGGACCTCTGCCGTTGGCACAAAATAGAGATCCTCCTCGTAGTCCTTGTACAGGTTATCAGCAAACTTGGGAAGTTGACCGGCCCCATAAACGGTATCCGTTTTGACCATGAAGGGCAGATATTTTTCTGTGTAGCCCTGGCGAATATGTAGATCGAGCATGAAGGCGATCAGGGCGCGTTGCAGACGCGCACCGGGTCCGCTCAGGATGTAGAAACGAGAACCGGTGATCTTTGTGCCGCGCTCAAAATCGATCAAGCCTAATGCCGGTCCAAGATCCCAGTGTGGTTTTGGTTGAAAGTCAAATTCGGGCAGTTGCCCCACGGTGCGCAGGACCACATTGTCCTCTTCGCTTGCACCGACCGGTGTGCGCTCATCCGGAACATTCGGAATGGCCGATGCGATCGACGTCAATTCCAACTCGACCTCTGCCACTTCCTTATCGAGCAAGGCGATCCGGTCACCAACTTCGCGCATAGCCGCGATCTTTTTCTCGCGCTCCGACGCATCCTTCATCCTGCCGATCTCTTTGGAGACGGCGTTGCGCTCGGCTTTCAAGGCTTCTACTTGCGTGAGCAGGCTGCGGCGGGTTTCATCCAGCCTGAGGATGTCATCCACCGGCGCGACTTCCATCTGCCGGTGCTTCAGCGCCGTGCGGACAGTATCCGGGTGTTCGCGAATCAAATTCAGGTCTAACATGGCTGCACCTCCGTGCGGAATAGAATACGCCCCCGGTCCATTGCAGGACGAGGGGGCGTCTCGCGGTGCCACCTGCTTTACCCCCACCACGAGTACCTCCACGTATGAGGGGAGGCCGGCAGGGGGTCTCTCGGCTTGCGCTGTAACGGGCGCGTCACGTCTCTCTTACAATATTTGCATATTCCTGCGAGAGCAACTTTGGTGAAGTGGATTTCGCCGTCTTGACCGACCGCCTCACACTGACCGGCGGCTCTCTGAACGGATCAACAGGTACTTAGCTTCACGCTGTTTTATTGGGCGTGATTATACACTTCTGTAGGAGGGTGTCAAGCAGCACAGTTTCCGTATAATGAAATTCTGGAGGAGCGATGCACACAATTTCTACGTATCGAAAATTAGAAGCGGAAGATGTACGCCTGATTGGGAAACGCACTGCGAACGGGATGGAAAGTCAATTAGTTGTCATCCAAACGCCATTTGGGTATCGGCGTGCTGCTGAGTTGTATTCCCCACAAACAGAGCGCCCACGCGCCGCCATTCTGTATTTACATTGGTATGAGCCGGGTTCGCCCGACTCCGACCGTAGCCAATTCCAGGAAGAGGCAAGAGAATTGGCGAGATGCGGCGCCGTCTGTCTGTTGATCGAAACCCTGTGGTCAGACCGGGATTTCTTTATCAAACGCACACAGACGGAGGATCTGCAAAACTCCGTTGAGGAAACGGTGAACATCCGCCGCGCCATTGACCTGCTTTTCTGGCAGACCAAAATCGATGCGAAGCGGTTTGCCGTGGTCGGTCACGATTTTGGTGGCATGTATGGAGTGCTGGCAGGCAGCCTGGACCGGCGCCCCAGCCATTACGTTGTGATGGCAGCCACGCCTCGCTTCCCGGACTGGTATTTGTACGGCCCCAAACTAGAAGGTCAGATACGGGATGAATTCATCCACCAATTTTCTGCGCTCGACCCGATTACGCATATTCCTGATCTATCGCCGGCAGCAGTGCTATTCCAATTCGGCACCGATGATCCACACGTGCCAAAAGAGCGCGCCGAGGAATTCTTCCAGGCAGCGAGCCAACCCAAAGATATAAAATGGTATGAGGCCGGGCATGGCTTGAACGAGGATGCCACCCTTGATCGAAAGAACTGGCTGAAGGAAAAACTCGAGCTACAGAGCGAATAAGAGCCGCGTTTAAGATTCGTTCAGAAACCTTCTAACCTTAAAATATGGTATATTTTGATTAGGAGAGAAATATGAATGAGCGAATCCTAATTATTGAAGATGACCAGCAAATTCTAAAATTACTCCAACGCGGTCTTGCCTACGAAGGCTATACCGTCGACACAGCGACAGACGGACGCATGGGCTTGATCCTCGCGCGTGACCACACTCCTGACCTCGTGATCCTCGATTGGATGCTGCCCGGCATGGACGGGCTGGAGGTTTGCCACCGCCTGCGCACTGGCGGCTCGATCCCCATTTTGATGTTAACCGCCAAAGATACCGTCCAGGATCGCATCCAGGGCTTGGATGCCGGCGCGGATGATTACATGATCAAGCCGTTCAATCTGGATGAGCTACTGGCGCGCGTTCGTGCACTGCTACGCCGCACGCAACCAGAACGTGTCCCCGTGTTGAAGTTTGCTGACTTAACCTTAGACACCGGTTCACGGCAGGCATCCCGCGGCAACCGCTCGATTTCTTTGACTGCAAAAGAATATGAATTATTGGAACTCTTCCTGCGCCACCCGAAACAGGTACTCACGCGTGAGGTGA
>JBKPQD010000029.1:0-1559 GCA_046733915.1 Chloroflexota bacterium | reverse complement strand
GCCTGGGTATCATCGGTTTCTTGATCTTTCTCGTTGGCAGATTGTTGGCCGGTGATCTCCAACTATTAGCCCAAAAAATATCCATGCAGAGCACTTGGCTACTGCCTCCCTGGCTGGAGGGCAGCTTTGTCCGGCAGGCATTGGATCACTGGCTATCCACACCGGACATACTCTTCGAAGCAATCACGGGCCAGCGTCAACTTATGCTATCCGCTGTTCTTGGCTTCACCCAGGGCATCGGTGGTATCGTGAGCGGTTTTCTGGTGATTCTGTTCTTGAGTGTCTATTGGAGCATCAATCAAAATCATTTTGAACGCCTCTGGCTTTCGCTGCTTCCGTCCGAACAGCGTACGCATGCGCGCGATCTTTGGCAGACAATCGAACATGATCTCGGTGCCTACATGCGCAGCGAAATCATCCAAAGTCTCCTGGCGGTGTTGCTACTAGGCATGGGGTATTGGCTTCTGGGATCGCCGTACCCGGCGCTGCTGGCAGTTGTTGGCGCGCTAGCCTGGCTGGTGCCAGTCGTAGGAGCAGCCCTGGCGGTGACTCTGCCACTACTGCTGGGATTGCTGACCGGTGCGCAACTGAGCCTTGTTACGGTTGTTTATACGCTAATTGTTCTAGTAGCTTTACAAGTATGGATAGAGCCACGCCTCCTCAAGCGCAAATGGAATAATCCGATTCTGACCCTCGTCATACTTCTCGCTATGGCGGATGTCTTTGGTCTACCCGGAATCATTGTCGGACCACCCTTATCGGTTGTTTGCCAGATTCTTTGGAATCTGCTCGTCAGCGACCGCCTGGCTCCCGATGCCGCCGCTCAAATCTCAGATCTCCAAGAACGACAGGCACGTCTTAGCCTTGCGGTAGCAGCGATGGAAGGACCGCCTCCACGATTGGTGGTCAGCAGCATGGAGCGGCTCAAGAGTCTGCTGGAGAAAGCTGAACCCATTTTGCAGGCAGCATTACCTCCTGAACCACTCAATCCGTTCCATCCGTCCCAACCCGTGATCGGTGAAGATCGGTCACCTTTATCCACAAAAGCCTGAAAAAAGCCGCCCACGAGATTTGCAGGATTTCCATAGATGGAAATCCTGGTGGCGTAAATGCCTCCCCCGAGTGGCGGAGAACAAGACTCCCCGGCTGATGGATGCGCCCGGGGAGTATTTGTTGTAGGATGAATCATGGGATACATCGCTTAATATGACTAATCTACGTATTGCCAGCACGTGTGGAATTCTGTCGGGGATGCTATTTCTGTCGGCCTGTTTCACGCCGACCGCATCGCCCGAGTTGTTGGCTGCGCAAGCGCAAACGAATGCACCCTGCCAGGCATGTGCCCAGGCAACTGCGATCGTTGCTTTGACGCAGCAGCAGAACAACGCTGACAATCAGGCGGCAGCTACCGCCGAGGTCCGCCGCGTTAGCGCGCAGGCAACGTTGAATGCAGCCAACGCGACGTTGGGCGCAGCCCAAACCCAGGATCAAAACAGTGCCGATCTCGTTGCTGCTCAAATAGCAGCAACTGCCGAAATCGTGCGCGCCGACGCACAGGC
>JBKPQD010000028.1:0-2478 GCA_046733915.1 Chloroflexota bacterium | reverse complement strand
GCGCCACGGCTGTTATGTTATCGCTTATGCAGCGAGGGGCATAGCAGCGTAGGAAGTGCGATTGGCACTTGATTGTTTGCACTGATTTTACGAGTTCGGCGCCTCTCGGCTCGCATTCCGGGACCAGCCTCTCCCGTCGAAGCCTGTCATCCCCGTTGAGCAAAGGGTCTGCTTGCACCACAATGCCCTTTCATTATAGCATACTTGCAGAGAAGTCATTTTGCTTGCCGTGCCGACCGCTTTATGCTAGACTGATGCAGGCAAATTTGAGGAAAACTCCATTATGAGCGAAAAAATCCTGATCATTGATGATGACATTGACACTCTGCGTCTGGTGGGATTAATGCTCCAGCGCCAGGGATACCAGATCAGCGCCGCCACCAATGGTCAACAAGGTTTGGATAAGGCATTGGAGGAAATTCCTGATTTGATCCTACTCGACGTGATGATGCCCGATATGGATGGGTATGAAGTTACGCGCCGCCTGCGCCGGAATCCCGCTACGATGGAAACACCCATTCTCATGTTCACTGCCAGAACCCAGCTTGATGATAAGGTCATTGGATTTGAAGTGGGTGCAAACGATTATCTTACCAAACCCACGCACCCCTCGGAATTGCAGGCCCGTGTAAAGACCCTTTTATCGCGCGCCAAGGAGAATAAAGAAGCGGGCCGGAATCAGCACCATGGCTATGTAATCGGTGTACTGGGCACGCGCGGTGGTCTTGGCACTACTTCTCTCGCTCTCAACCTGGCGGCCAGCCTGTCTTCGCGCACGAAGAGCGAGGTCATTCTTGGCGAGATGATGCCTGGCCAGGGAGTGCTGTCGCTGGAAATGGGCGTCAATCATTCCCGCGGCCTGGTAGATTTGTTGAATTGTGCCCAGCTCAATGAGATCACCCGCGACAGGGTGCATGAAGCGCTTGTCTCTCATCCGTCTGGTTTGAAACTCCTGCTGGCATCCGACCGCCCGCGCGATATGCACCTGATCAACCAGACGGCAAACTATGAAGTGCTCCTCAAACACCTGACGAGCATGGCGCGTTTTGTGGTCTTGGATCTTGCCGTGGGGCTTCAGCCGTTCGCCGAAAAGGTCCTGCCATTATGTAATGAATTAATCATTGTAATTGAAGGCGTGCCAAATACAATTATCCATGCCGCGGCATTAATCGAGGATATTGCAGCCCTGGGTTTCTCTAAAAAGAAGATCCATGTGGTGTTGAATAACCGCATGCGCTCCGACACGCTCCTGCCCTCCAGCCAGGTGCAAACCAGCCTCGGACACGAAATTATCAGCACGCTCACGCCTGCACCCGAGTTATTCGTCCAGGCTACACGTATGCAGACGCCAGCCGTTGTCTCCCAACCAGAGAGCCTGACAGCACGCCAGATCGCCAAACTGGTCGATTTCATTACCGAACGAGAGACGCTTCCGCGATGACTGGAACTGCCAGTCCAGCACTTGCTTCGTACGCAGCGATAGAGGACGCGGCGGAATTGGTCCGCAAGGCAAAACGGGCCGTCGTGTTGACCGGCGCGGGCATTTCCACTCCCTCAGGCATTCCTGACTTTCGTTCGGAGGGCACTGGCTTATGGTCCCGTGACGAACCGTTGCAGGTAGCATCGCTCATGTCTTTCCGCACGGCACCCGAAGGGTTCTTTCAGTGGTTCCGCCCGCTGGCTGGCCAGATCTTTTATGCAAAAGCCAATGCTGCTCATCTGGCGCTGGCAGAGCTCGAAGAGGCCGGGCGTGTGGAGACGATCATTACCCAGAATATCGATGCTTTACATCAAAAAGCAGGCTCAAAATGCGTGGTCGAAACCCACGGCACACTGCGAACTCTTACCTGTACCAACTGTTATCAAAAATATAATTCGGAACCTTACTTGAAATCATTTATAGAAGAAGGACTGATTCCTACTTGTTCCGCATGTAACGGGATTTTAAAGCCGGATGTGATCCTGTTCGGTGAGCAATTGCCGCACACCGCCTGGGTGACCGCCCAGCGCGCTGTTCGTCAATGTGACCTGATGCTGGTCGCCGGCTCCTCATTGGAAGTGCTGCCCGTGGCAGGTCTGCCGATGCAGGCCCTCGACCGCGGCGCGCATTTGATTGTTGTTAACAATACGCACACGTACGTTAATGTGCGCGCAGATGTGGTTATTATGGATGATGTGGCATCCATACTACCGGAAATAGCAAAGCGAGCCCTCCATGGCTGAGATCAAAACTCAAACCCTAGATAGTTACCTGCGCCTGATCGAAATCTCGCGCGATCTTGCGTCTACGCTGGATGTCGATACCTTGCTGGATGATATTGTTCGCGCCTCGTCCGATTTTACCCACGCAGAAGCCGCCTCCATCCTGCTGTACGACGATACGTCACGCCAGCTGTACTTTCAGGTCGCGACGAATATAGACGAGCCCACGATGCGCGGACTCGTCGTTCCGCTCGAGAAAAGTATTGCAGGCTGGAT
>JBKPQD010000027.1:0-1940 GCA_046733915.1 Chloroflexota bacterium | reverse complement strand
GCTCATGACGATGCTTCATGCACAGCCGATTCCACCCTCCAAGCAATATAGAAAAATTTAGCCGACCAATTCCTTCAAAATTTCCTCGGTGTGTTCCCCCAGGCGTGGTGGAGGGAGCTGGTACTCCACCGGTGTACTGTTGAATTTCAAGGGCGAGCCAACGAGTTTTAAGTCTCCAATCGTAGAATGTTCCATAGAAATCAACATCTTGCGCGCTTTTAATTGCGGTTCTGCAAATACCTGATCGAGGCTATTAATTGGTCCACACGGAATTGCGGCGCCTTCCAAAGACGATAACCACTCGCTTGCGTTTCTCTGCATAAATATGGGCTTGAGAATCGCAATCAATTCTTCGCGATGCTTTACTCGGCTGGCATTCGTAGAGAAGCGCGCATCATTTGCCAGATTCGGCTCGTCAACTAGCCCACACAGCTTTTCAAACTGCTTGTCATTTCCTACAGCAAGCACAAACCAGGAGTCCCTGGCTTGAAAACTTTGATACGGGACAATATTGGCGTGAGCGTTTCCATATCGTGTGGGTAAGTTTCCAGAGATCAAATAACTACTGGCTATGTTGGCAAGCATTGCGACCTGTGAATCAAACAATGCAATGTCAAGATGCAGCCCCTGGCCTGTTTGCCAGCGCGCTTGTAAGGCAGCCAGGATCGCGATCACGGCATTCTGCCCGGCGAAAAGATCGGCCGCTGCCACGCCAACTTTCATCGGTTCCCCATCGGGTTCGCCGGTGACGCTCATCAGTCCACCCATCGCCTGGATCATAAAGTCATAACCGGGGCGAGCGCGCAATGGTCCCGTTTGCCCGAAACCAGTAATCGAGCAATAGATCAGATTGGAGTTGATCGCCGCCGCAGATTCAAAATCCAGCGAGAAGCGTGCCAGCGTACCGGGGCGAAAATTTTCCACCAGCACGTCGCTCCGCCTGATCAGCTCGTGAAGAATCTGGCGTCCGTGCTCCGTTTTGAAATTAACCACCATGCTGCGCTTGTTGCGATTCACACACAAGAAATAGGCACTCTCCCCCGCTACAAACGGCGGACCCCAGCCGCGCGTCTCGTCCCCTTCTGGCGATTCGACTTTGATCACATCTGCCCCAAGATCGCCAAGAACCATCGTACAATAAGGACCGGCGAGCACACGGCTCAAGTCTAGAACACGGATTCCACTCAAGGGCTGCATAAACACCTCACTCGCGGTTGGCATGGACCACTATGAAATTAATCCCTGAAATTGTCATCCAAATCAATCCCGAAACTTTTCATTTTATTTTCGAGGATCATCAACTCATCTTGGATACATGTGTTCACCTCAAGTACGATGAGCACGGGCACTATCAATTTGTGTCCATTGGCGAAAAATCGGTGATTCCAGATACGGTGTTTGTTTCTTTGTTCGAAAACCAGCCGCTGGACCCCTCCATCGAGCGATTTGACCTGCTCACGGGATTCATGGAATATGGTATCGGGCGAATGTTTGAGAAGGTTCGCCGTCCCATTTTGAAACCTAAAATCATTCTCAAAGAGGCAAATACGTTTCAAACGTATTTTAGCGGCTATCATAAATTTTTTCTGGAAGCGATGGCGTTGGCCGGTGGAGCGCGAGAAGTCAAGTTTGAATAATGTCCAAGCGCGATCTTTATTTTAGCAAACCCCTCATGAACGCGGCGGGATCACTGGGATTCACGCCGGATACACGTGTTGGTATATCCCTCGATTCGTTTGGCGCGTTTGTGACCAATCCCATCTCGCTACGCCCGCGCGTGCCGACCGCGAAACCCGCGGTGCTCGAGCATCCAGGCGGTTTTCTGCTGCACACCGGTTTGCCAAATCCCGGCTTGAGTACAGGCATGAAAAGATATTCTGCAAAGTGGGCTCGTGCTGAGTTGCCGGTTATCGTACATTTGATGGCAGACCGCCCGGAAG
>JBKPQD010000026.1:0-3736 GCA_046733915.1 Chloroflexota bacterium | reverse complement strand
TGTCCCGCAATATCGGCCAGGATCTTCCCTGGCAAACGAGAGGATGACATACGTCCCTGAATGATTGCAACAATTCGTGGCTGCATTTCAATTCGTCAATCGACGTTCCTTCTGAATTCGATAGGCTAGAAATAAACCTGTGCAAGCACTAAGTAGCAGTCCAATAAGGAGAACAGCAAGATAACGTCGATCCGCTCGGGCGCCAATAGAGTTTTCAGAGAGCAGCATCTGCACCGGGCCAAACACTGCGCGAACCGATTCAAGTTTCCAGACTTGGGCGTGCACCCAGAGATCACTGGCCAGGAATACCAGGAGCAATATATTCAGCACCAGCAGAGCCGGCTTCGCAACCGTAGCCTGTTGCAGCCATCGATCAAAAAAAATCGCCGCCACAATAATCATGACTGCCAGAGGCAAACCAATCATCCGCGAGGGGGCACGCTCGCCCTCAAAAAAAGGAATTCGAGAAGCGCGAACAACTGCATAGATTCTCCCAATCGTCAGCAGGAAGATAACAAGGGTGGGAACAATTAATTTTTGAAGAGACGGTAAAAGATGACCATTTTTGAACCATTGGTATACACCAAAATACGCGAGAAACAATGTGCCAATTACTCCTACATAGATATCGAATTCCCAGTAACCAAGCCAGCCGACGTTCGCATTCATTCGATATGGATCATCCGGCCGGACCAGGATTGCGAGAGAGCGTATAACGTCGAGAAGGCTGGGATAGCCCGGCAATAGCCGATTACCGCTGCCCGTATACATATCTTGCAAAATCAGGATGGGTGGGAGTAAACGAATCGCGCCCAGGAAGCCTGAACTGAGGCCTGCCCAAAAAATCCACTTCCATTTCTTCCAGCAGACCAGCGCGAGCACACCCAAAAAGATCAGTGCCCAAGTAAAGTGGTGTTGTGAACCGACCAGCAGCATATAGAGAAGAAGGAAGGAAATTTTGGCAACCCAGATCCAACCCGGCTGCTCTTCCACCCCTTGAATCACAAGCGCAATGAAAAATGGGAACAAGAAATACCCCATCCACGTGATATGACCGACTGCGTAGTGAGATTGAATATAGCCGTTGAAATTAAACAGCAAAAATAAAATAGCAAACGAAAACAAGGATAAGCCATATTTGTGGCGAAACCATAACAACCCCAGCGTGGCAAGGGTAAAGTGCAAAAGAAGATCGAGGAGTACAAATTGATTGATCGTGAGTCCGAGCAGTAAAAGGGATTGTGGCGTGGTAATGACATCGGGCACGGAAAAATAACGGTCGGTGCCGTGTAATGGAGGCACCTGCCCTGTGATCTTGCCGTAGCTCATGTGAAGAGGTATTTGTCCACTGCGAAGCGCGTCGCGGAAGAAGTCTAACCGTGGCACGTTGATGACACCCCAATCCTGAAAATCGAGCGGCGTTTTCGTCCAGTTCAGAAAACTACACCAGAAATATAGCCCAGCCACGTACAGGAGCGCAATCCAAAGAAAGCCCAGCCAGCGAAATCCTTGTTCTCGCTGCCGATCCATCAAGGCATAAGGCAAGCTTCCAATTCCGCTGGCTTGCATCTTAGAACTCATACTGTTTCCGCCTCGGAAGGGATGGGCAGAGCACGGACAAACCCTTTTGCGCGGAATTTTTCCACATAATCACGCACGGTTTGGTAATCCAGCCCAACTTGCTCGGCGATGTCGAAAATTGTGTGCTGGCCTTCGAAGCTCATCATGATCTTTTCGATTGCGCGGTTGAGCGCCCAATTTTCACGCCAATCGACCCAGAGGCCATTGCCGCTGAGAAATACAGGACCCCGGAATGTGCGTCTTGGGATGTAATTGCTGGCGTAGATACGAATGATACCTTCTGCAATTTGGGCGGCACCGGCGAGCATTTCCTCATCCATAATGTCCAGATTGTCATCACTGGTGTGATACTCCTCGTAGGGGAAACGGTTGAGCGAAATGCATGGCACGTTGACGCCCGGACCGTTGATGACGCGTTCGTCGTTAGCGGGCGCGGCAGCAAAATCGCGTTCGTCGTGATCCGTAGTTCGTAATTGGGAATTCGTAATTCGGTCAAGCAGGTGGTTGTGCTGGCGGGTATGATGCCAGGCAATTTTATTTCTATTCCCGGTCATTTCCATGAAGATGCCGCCGCGCAAGTTTGGAATCAGTGACTCATGGTGCGCAAGCCAGGCGATCGTGCCAATCGTCTCCGGTCCAAACCAAAAGCGGACGCTCATGGATCCCGCCGGAAGCGGATTCTGCGCGAGACGCCGAGCCAACTCAATCGTGCTGACCACGCCCGCGCCGTCGTCGTTGGCTTGCATCGGGTGACAGGTGTGCGCCTGGACGAGGAATTCGCCTGCCTCGGGATTGGGTCCGCTTTCCGGATGAATCACAGCTGTTGCGATTTTAAATCCCTGGGCAGGATCGGTGATGAATTCGGATTTAATTACTGCATGATATTTCTTATCCCGCGGCAATTTGTCAAATGTATTCTTTGGTAAACAGAATCCCCAATCTCGTTCATAGTATTTGAAGACCCACGGAATCGTGTGAGGACGTTTCTCGCTGAAATACACATGCGGTTGGAGCTCATCGAAGCTTAGGACTTGATCGACCGGCAGCGAATAGGAAACAATATGAAGCGGATTATTCTTGAAATCCACAATGCACTCGCCATCCTCGGTCTCCAGGTATGCCTCATAGACAACATATCGCTCTGGCACTTTCCAGGTCCAGACTGGTGTCAGCGGCGCGTAGGTTTCGATTGTGTAATTTGCTGAGTCCGGCATGTACGAGCCGATAATCTCCAGTGTTCTATCATGATCCTCGGAGGCGAGGGTGCGATGAAGAGGAAAAAATTCTGCGAGAATCGATTTAAGCGAAGCGTAGGGTTTCATATATTTTATTCAAGAATCTCAGAGTCGAATCTACGCATAATCTCAGCATGCTCGTTGATCGGCGATTTGTGTAGAGCAGAAATCAGCTCTCGCAACCTGGGTGTCAAAATAATGAGATATCGAGTCGCTCCGTGAGCTTCGTAATACGAATGAGGCACGCCGGCAGGTACAAAGACAGTTGTCCCTGCTGGGGCATCAACAACTTTGTCGGAAAACCTAAAGGTTAGCGTACCCTCCAGGACATGCCATGCTTCATCATCTGAATGATGCACATGCAGGTACGCCGGCCCACTTCCGCTCCACTCATAAATATCAAATGATCCCCCAACGGCAGAAATAGGGGAATGAGTATCACCTTGATTTCCTGTCACGATCAGGGGTTCTTTCATTCAGTGCACCTTGGCTTGTTTCTCGTCAATATAATATAACAAATGGGGATCGCGCTTCATCTCGCGTGCCGTGAACTCATATACTTCATTTGCCTTCATTAACTTCACATCTGCTTCCCCGATCCTCGCAGATTGAATGACACCAGCCTTTTCCATGAGTTCACCCATCGGGTCAACCATTGTCATCACGCCCTTGTCAATATCGCGTACAAGCATCTCGAAGGTATCGGTATAGGTGTTGCCGTTCTCATCCGTGACCTCACCGGTAAACTGTTTGAGAAAGCGATAATCCACACCTTCCATTTGCTCGATGTGATGGAAGAATGTCATGCTGTTGTTGTACGATAGCCCGATCACCATGATCTTTCCATCCAGGTCGCGTAACTTCCCAAAGATAGAGTTACGCTCATAAGCACTCTTGTATCGGAGGCTGCCAAGCGTCTC
>JBKPQD010000025.1:0-5543 GCA_046733915.1 Chloroflexota bacterium | reverse complement strand
AATGTATCCACGCTCGAGCCGTCGTTCAAATCGAAGGATGCGATTCTGGCAATCTTAACGTCCACACCTGCTGTATTGCAAAGCCTGACTTCCTCTCTCAGCGATGAACAATGGAGAAAGGAACCCACGCAAGAGGATTGGGCAATGAACGAAATTGTGTGTCATTTGCGCGATACCGATTTGGAAATTCATCAATTGCAGCTCAATCTATTGCTGGAACGCGAAAGCGCATTTATTCCCCGGCCAGAAACAGGGATCTGGGCAAATGAACGCGAGTATCTTAATGTCAATGGACACACGGCGCTCTCAGAATTTGCCTCTGCGCGGGTCGAAATGCTCAAAATTCTGAAAGAGCAGCCTGCTGAAATCTGGTCGCGCAAGGCTCGGCACGCCATATTTGGTCCGACAAATTTCCTGGAAGTAGTTAGTTTTGTGGCTGATCACGACCGACTCCACATCCAGCAGGCGTGGAAGACCCTGAGAAGTGTTTAAAAGTAATTCTACATGCGTGTCTAATTACGTACAGGCGTGTTATAACGCCTAGAACCCACGGGGCAGGCAACTGCCCCTTCATCATCCAAGGAGATGGCTTTATGAGAAGAGTCGTAGTGACAGGGATGGGATGTATCAGCCCTGTCGGTAACACTGTAAATGAGACGTGGAATTCCTTGCTGGAAGGCAAATCGGGTGCTGGCTGGATCACACATTTCGATGCTAGCCGCCACAAGACCCGTTTTGCGGCGGAAGTTAAGGGATTTGATGGCGTGGCTTTATTTGGTCCGCGGGATGCCCGCAAGATGGACCGCTTCACCCAGTTTGCGGTTGCGGCTAGCATGGAAGCCCTGGAACAATCGGGCTTGAAAATTGATGACTCAAATCGAGATCGGATTGGCGTATTGATCGGCACGGGCATCGGTGGGATTGGCACGCTGCTGGAGCAAGCCGAAGTGATGCGTGAACGCGGACCCGACCGTGTCAGCCCGTTCCTGGTGCCCATGATGATTTCGGATAGCGCGCCGGGAATGTTGGCGATTCGCTTTGGCGTACGGGGACCAAACCTGGCGCTTGCTACGGCGTGTGCTTCGGGCAATAACGCCATCGGTGAGGCGCTCGATATTATTCGCCGCGGCTCTGCCGATGTGATGGTCGCCGGTGCATCGGAGGCAGCGCTTGTTCCCGTAGCGATGGCAGGCATGAATGTAATGACCGCCCTCTCGACGCGCAACGAAGATCCCCGGTCTGCTTCGCGACCGTTTGACAAGGATCGCGATGGTTTCCTGATGGGGGAGGGTGCGGGCATCTTGATCATCGAAACTCTTGAACACGCGCAAGCCCGTGGGGCAAACATTCTGGCCGAAATCACCGGCTATGGTACGACAGATGACGCTCATCATATTTCAGCGCCCGCCGAAAACGGGGCCGGCGCGGCGATGTCCATGCAGCTTGCGTTAGATGATGCCGGTTTGTCGATAGACGATATTGGATATATCAATGCGCATGGCACGTCTACGCCGTTGAACGATAAGAGCGAGACTGCAGCAATCAAAACTGTGTTTGGCGAGCAAGCCTATCAAATCCCAATTTCATCCACCAAATCCATGACGGGACACTTACTCGGCGCCTCGGGTGCAGTGGAAGCCACATTCTGCGTCATGGCAATGCGAGATGAGATTCTGCCGCCGACCATCAACTATCAAACACCCGACCCGGAGTGTGACCTGGACTACATTCCGAACCGGGCACGCAAAGCATCCCCGAAACACGTGATGTCTAATTCCTTTGGTTTTGGTGGCCACAACGCCACCCTGATCTTTACCCGTTTTGAAGAATAAAAGTCGATCTGGCGCGCCCGTTCTTTTGGCGCGCTGATATTTATAGGAGCAAGCAATGCCAAATGCACATATCACCGGCTGGGGCATGTCTGCGCCGGAGACGGTTATGACGAACGACGATCTTTCCAAAATGGTGGAGACCAACGACCAATGGATCCGTGAACGGACCGGCATTCACCAGCGGCATGTCGCCAAAGAAGATCAATTTCCCTCCACGCTCGCCGTTGAGGCTTCGATAAAAGCACTCACAGTTGCAAATCTTCGGCCCACTGATCTGGACCTGATCATCTGCTCCACTTCCTCGCCTGAATATATTTTCCCTGCCACCGCGTGTATTGTACAAGATCAGCTGGGAGCGACAAAAGCCGGCGCGTTTGATTTGCTGGCGGCTTGTTCCGGGTTCATCTACGCCCTAAATATGGGAGCCCAGGCGATCCGGAGCGGATCCATCAAGAGCGCGTTGGTCATCGGCGCTGAAACCCTTTCTCGTTTTGTCAACTGGAAGGACCGCAGCACGTGCATCCTATTCGGCGATGGTGCTGGGGCATTCGTGCTGCAGGCCAGTGATGAGCCTGGGGGCGTTCTCTCGGCTGTGATGCACTCAGATGGCTCGGGTGCTAACCTGCTCACGCTGGAAGGAGGAGGAAGCCGGCATCCCGCCACGGAGGCCACCATCCACGACGGTAAGCATTACATTAAGATGGATGGCAACGAGGTCTTCCGCTTTGCAACGCGCGTAATGGCGTCCGCTACACAAGAGGTCATCGATTGTGCCGGAATCAAGCTGGAAGATGTGCGATGGATCGTTCCCCACCAGGCGAATATCCGTATCATTCAAGCCGCTGCCCGCGGGCTCAAACTGCCGATGGACCGCTTCATCGTCAATCTGCAAAATTACGGGAACACCTCGACCGCCTCGATTCCGATCGCGATGGTTGAAGCGATCGAAAAGGAACAAATCAAAGTCGGTGATAAGCTCGTCATGGTCGGGTTCGGTGGCGGTCTCACGTGGGGCGCCCTCGCTGCCCAATGGACCGGCCCGCTGCCAAGCAAGGGACATGTCCATCCGGAGCAGTATCGCAGGATTGCACCACTCCGTTCCTGGGTTCGCCGGGCGCTTCGCTTTATTGAAGGCTTGCTCTATCGCCGGGAATTGTAATCACCAACAGCGTGCGATTGTGGTACGATAAGCACGAAACCAGTAAAGGAGTATCTCATGCTTGGATTACCACGCGGCGCGGAATGGATCGTCATACTCATTATCGTCCTCCTGCTCTTTGGGCCTGGACGCATTGGAAAGGTTGCCGGTGAACTTGGCAAAGGCATCAAAGCCTTTCGCGAAGGCATCTCCAATCCTGATGATGACGAGAAATCCAAGGACGCGAATGCAAATATCGAACCGAAATGAAAACAAAAGGCTCCTGCTAAGGAGCCTTTTATATTTGGGAGTTCAGCTTATTTGGCAAAATTTTCCATCAGTTGCGCTTCCATCTCAGATGGCTCATTCGTTGGCTGCAAACAAACGAATCCCTGGCAAACGTATGCCGTCGGCTCGCCGTTCACCAGCGGACGATCGTTGAGCAAAGCCGGAGAACCTGCCGGTGAGGGAGAGACCGAAATGGCACTCACCTGTCTCGGCCGATAACTTTTCCAAAGAGCTGCAATTAAATCCTGAGTTTTCGTATGCACGGGATCTCCAACAATTGCCACCTCGTGCGTGGGACCGACGGCAAAATCAGCCGCGCACAGCCATTTAGCAAACGCTGTCGGATATCGCAGAATGGCACTTTGCATCGAGCCAAGCATCGTTTCAGCCAGGTCGCGCCATTGCAATCGATCTCCATAGGCCGCCAGCTTCAACAGAGCAGTTGTGGCGAGCGCGTTCCCAGAGGGGGTCGCATTATCCTGAATATCTTTGGGTCGAACGAGTAAGGTTTCGTGATCGTCGCGCGTGTCAAAGAATCCGCCACTGGGATCGGAGAAATGTGTCACCATTTCATCTGCAAGTTTCAATGCTGTTGTATACCATTCCGGATTGGAGTCGGACTGATAAAGCGATAGGAGGCCAAGAATCAGGCCCGCATAATCTTCGAGATAAGCGTTGTGCTTTGCCTGCCCGTCACGCCAGGAGCGTAATAAGCGATCCTTGATGTATAAATTCTCAAGTAAAAAACCCGCATTACGGATTCCGGCGTCCAGATAGTCTTTTCTCGCCAGATAACGACCTGCTTCAGCGAATGCCTCGACAGCGAGGGCGTTCCACATCACCAGAATTTTGTCATCCGTTCCAGGTCGTACACGTCCACTTCGCATCTGTAAAAGCTTCCGGTGAGACTCGCTCAATTTCTGGCGGACTGTCCCGGGCTCCAGTTTGAAGCGGGCGGCGAGCGTAGGGTCATCCATAGCGCGCTGCAATACTGTTTTGCCTTCCCAGTTCCCCTGGGAGGTGATCCCATATGCTGCTTTAAAGATGTCGAAATCAGCATCGAGCACGTCTTGCAACTCGTTCTGCGTCCAAACATAAAACTTGCCCTCCTCGCCTTCCGAGTCGGCATCCAGGCTGCTATAGAAACCACCCATGGGATGAGTCATTTCACGCAATATGAAATCTAGAGTCTCTTCACAGACTTGCCGGAACCTGTGCTCACCGGAGACCAGATAGCCATGCAAATACGCCATGGCAAGCTGTGCATTATCATATAACATCTTTTCAAAATGAGGCACACGCCAAAAATTGTCCACGCTGTAACGAGCGAACCCGCCGCCGACGACGTCGTACATCCCCCCACGGGACATTGCGGTCAGGACATGCACACTTGCTTTTAATGCCTGTTCCCGGTTGGGTGAATTGGATACCGCTCGTCGTAGCAGGAATTCAACCGACATTGGCTGCGGAAATTTCGGCGCGTTGCCCCAGCCGCCGTTTTCCCAATCGTAGCTATCAAGCAAAGATTTGGTGGCATTCTCCAATGATTCCTCGGTAAAAGTATCTTTGATGTCAGAAGAAACCATCTGCGGTTGAATATATTGGAGGACCTGGGAACCCACGCGATCGATTTCATCACGCTGTTCCTTCCAGGCATTGGCCATACTCCGCAAAACATCTTTGAAGGCAGGCATGTTGTACCGACGAACGGGTGGAAAATATGTACCCGCATAAAAGGGAAGTAAATCTGGCGTGAGGAACACAGACATTGGCCAGCCGCCTGAGCCTGTCATCGCGGTGGTCGCTTGCATATAAATGCTATCCAGGTCGGGGCGTTCTTCCCGGTCCACTTTGATGCTGACGAAATTTTCATTCATGAGAGCAGCCGTTTCAGGATCCTCGAATGACTCATGTTCCATCACATGGCACCAATGACAGGCGGCATACCCAATACTCAAAAAAATCGGTTTATTTTCGGCTTTTGCTCTCGCCAGCGCTTCTTCGCCCCACGGATGCCAATTGACAGGATTATTTGCATGTTGGAGAAGATAAGGGGAGCTTTCATGGATTAATTGATTTGACATAAATAACCTCTACAAGTAAATACGAAATTTATTTCAAAATGATAGCCTCGGACTTATCCCCGGTTGTAGACCATTCTCGGAACTATCGCCTTGTTCTATAAGGATACCTTACTTTGTCCCTGGTAAGGTAGAAGAACTGTCTCTTATACACATCTGACGCTGCCGACGATCAATGGAGAGTGTAGTTGTCGGGGGGGGGCG
>JBKPQD010000024.1:0-4552 GCA_046733915.1 Chloroflexota bacterium | reverse complement strand
GGATAGATTCGACCGGCACCGTGGTAAGGGTGTTTTGTTCCAGGTCCAGTGCATCGAGAAAGTGCTGCGAATAATAGCGAATAGCCTTGGGGGTGACATCGGGTCGCAGCTGCGGGTGACTGAGGTTGACCATACGCGGATAGTCCCCGGCAATCCGATCGACGGCGCGCGTGCCTAGTCCCATCACCAGCCGCATAAAGCCATCTTCTCGTTTTAGACGGGTATTCCAAACAATCGGACTATAGCTATAGGCGACGCCCGCCAATGCCGGGAAATAATACTGGCGGTGACGTTCTCCCTGGACTTCCTGCAGCAGGATCGCCATGCGCTCGTCATAATCGAGGAGCCCTACGTGGCGACGATACATCAGTGCATCCGGGCTGAAAACACTGGCGTAAATCTGACGGATGGCAAACGTCAGATCGCGCAGGTTTTCTTTGATCGTGCCCTGATTCGGGCAAAACAGACTGATGTATTTCCCCGCGAACGACATACCAAAATTATCCTCCAGCAGGCTGGAAGAGCGTACGATCAGGGGCGTCTTTCCGACCTCGCGTAGAATTTCGCGCAGCTGAAAGGCAATCTCCTCCGGGAAGCGCGCCCGGCCGTAGTGTTCTTGAATCTTAGGATATTCCTCGCGGATCTGTTCGGCGGTCTTATATTTCTGATTGAGGAACTCCAACTGGTTGGCTGCCATAAAATCGTAAAAAACGTCCGCACCGATAAAGTATGAACGAGGCAGGTTAATTTGCTCAAAAATCTCGGGCGCTGTGTTTTCAAGAATCTTGTATGCCAGCAGCAGTCCGGCGGACTTACCCCCGATTTTTCCCGTGCCGATCCGTCGCTCGAGGATCATATTGAAATCTGCGGCCGTGAACCAGCGCCTGGCGATATGAATAAAAGCCAGTTGGTCGCTGACCAAGCTCTTGAGCAGCACAACACGCAGTTCCTGCAGGTGATGATCTACATCGGTGCGCAGTTCTTCGGGCAACGCTTCATACTTTTCTGCCTGCCTTAAGACCATCTCCAGCGGTGCAAGTTCAGGGTTGAATGGCAAGCTGTGATCCGGCGGGATGCTCCGCCCGTCGGCTTGTGGCGTCCGCAGCTCATCCAGAATATGGTAGAGGATCTCGATGGGCAGGTTATAAGCAAAGTAGAAATCGGTCAGTGTCCTGCGCACACGACTCCAGCGCAGGTCCCACTGTTGGGCATTCTCCTCCTGGAGCCCGTTATACATCCCCTCACGCTGCTGAGACTGAACGGCTTTCTCTTTTACCTCGGCGTCAAATCGCTGTGGCGTGATAATTCCCCGGCGAAATAGCTCCTCCCGCATACGGCGGCGGATATCCGACGCCAGCATGGGATACTGGGCGATCAAGAGATAGATCTCGAGGATCTTGGAGGACTCGGGCGGGGTATGGTGCATCATTAATGTTACGGATTCAATCTAAGAAAACAATTCACTCACGGATATAAGGATTATAGCCGATGCGCCACTACACAGTTGCGCATCGGCTTTCACTATCCCGCCGGCGGCCTTCCAATTAAAAAAGACCTGACTTTGGGAGTCAGGTCTTTTTCATTACGGAGTTGCCGTGACAGCAATTGTTACTGTTGCTACAGGCGTGACGCTTGCCGCAGCCGTTGCAGCCGCCTCGGTCACATGCTGCCCGGCATAGATGAATACAGGAGGGATTGGCGGAGCATCTTTGGAATGCCCGGCCGGCACGAATCCGTGAACCAACAACACATCATGAAGCAGCGAAGATTCCCAGTTGCCGCCACCTAAAATATCGGTGCCCTTGGCACCTGCGTACGAACGATTGGTGCCAGCAAGGATTCCCTGATAGGAGGTCAGGTCCAAGCCACCGCTTCTTTTATTTCCCTCGCCGCTGTTTTGATCCTGCTCAATCAGAGCGGCATTATGACAGGAGGTGCAGCCGATCGCGCCCGGATACCAGAATTCATTCTCCATAAAGAGATGCTGAACATCGTTGGCAAACGTTCCCTCGCAGGGCTCGCCGCTCACATCGTTGAACGGGAACGGTTCTGTTTCGGGGCTTCCGGCCGAGACCCAGGCGCCAATCAAATCCGCTGCCGAGACTTTACAGCCATTGAACTGCGCCTTCGGCGTCTGAGCGGATTGCTGTGGTTGCGATTGGGAAACCGGGATGAGCGTCGGAACCGAAGTACGGATGACGATAGGGGCAGCCCGGTTACAACTGAGTGTAAATCCACAAGCAGAGACATAAATCAAACTCAGCCAGGATCCAACAACTACCAGAAACCCAATAATCGTTCCATATATGATCTTACGGACATCATCAGTCATGATCCACTCCTCCCCTATTTCTGTGCTTTCAGCGTACGCACGTAATTGACCACATCCCAACGCTCGGAAACCGTCAGGTTTTCGTTGAGCGGAGGCATACGTCCTTCCAGACCATGCGTGATTGTCAGGAAGATCGAGCCATCACTCTTGGACTGGACGACGTCGCTGGTCAGATTAGCAGGCTTGAAGTTGATCAGGAACGGCGCAATCGGACCGGTACCTTCGCCCGTTGCTCCGTGGCACATCTGGCAGTTGATCGTAAACAGCTCTTTGCCGCGTGTGATGGAGGCTGCGTCACCGGGCATGGGATTTTGAGGTGAGGGCATGCCGGGAATGGTGATCGGTCCCTCGATCGGGATGGATTGTGCCGGCACCGGCAGCGGGTTCTCCATCTGACGGTATGAAGGCTGGATCTCCATGAAGCTCGGCCATTCGATCTTGATTACGTCATAAGTAAAAAGCAGGATCACGGCCAAACCAAGCCCTGCAGCCACAAAGACCATCGCCAAACGTCTGATGATAACGCCGAGACTGGTGCTCATAGACGAGTTGCCTCCACAGGAGTCACTTCTTCCGCCCCCGCCTCCTTCAAGGCGTTAACGAATCTATCCTGCTCGCCCGGCGGACAACTGAACAGGACGGCAACTTTGCCGTCGCTGACTTCAGGTGTATATTGTTTTGGAGTATACGAAGGGAAGCCACTATCGACGAACATGCCGATAAAGGAGAATCCCATCAGTCCCAGCATAGTCATTTCGAACGTGATAATGATACCCTGCGGCACCGGGAAGATCGGCTGCCCGCCAACATACAACGGGTAGAGATACTTAACCCCATAAATGAAGAAGAGACCCAGGAACATTCCCAGGATCGCGCCAAAGAAGCCGATGCGCGACACATAGGTGACCGCAGACGGCCTGCCAAGAATACTGTATTTGATGGGTACGCCCGAAATGACGTTCATGTCGTCATCGTTCACGCCCAACTGTTGCAGTGTTTCGACGCCCCTCGAAGCGGGCTCGAAATCTTCAAACATTGCAAGAAGTGTAGTTGCTTCAGCCATAATCAAGCCTCTCTTTACTCAAGATCGCTGAGCGTTGAAACTTCGGTTCGGCCGACCTTACGAAGCAGGTGAGCTTCCTGGCCCTCCTGGACCTCCCAGACGGGAATGAGAGGGATGAGACGGGAGGCTAACATATACAACAAAAGGAACAAGGCAAACGTACCGATGGTCATGGGAACTTCGATGCGCGGCTCATACTGGCGCCAGGTAAATGGCATACGGTTGATGGTGACACCCACGGGGATAATGATATAACGCTCCAGGTACATGCCAATATTGATAAAAAAGCCGACAATTGCCAGAAGCCAGGGAGTCTGGCGCCACTTTCTGTTCCAGAGAACTGCCCAGGGCACAACAATATTACAAAACAACATCGTGTACCAAAGATATCCCAAGGGACCCTTTTCGGTGTACTCTTGCAGGAGCTTATCCCACACATCTCCGCCATACCACGGCACCAGGTAATCGTTGAAGTAAAAATATGCCCAAGCCATGGAGACCAACAGCATCAACATACCGATCGTATTGAATTGTTCCGCGCGGATGAAGTACTTGTAATGCTTCATCGTGGAACGGAGCAGGAACAGAACGATGGCGACGGCAGCCATACCAGAGTGCAACGCACCGATCACAAAGTAGGGACCAAAGACCGTGGAACTCCACCCAGGGCGGGAAGCCATCGCAAAGTCCCAGGACACGATCGTGTGGACTGAGAACATGACCGGGATGATTGCGAAGGCAAAGATGTTCATCGCGGTGGTCAGATTTTTCCACTCGCCCTCGGTACCACGGAAACCTAATGCCAGGATACGATAGAAAACCTTCCGCCAGCCGCCTTCGGCGCGGTCGCGCGCCATGGCAAGATCGGGAATCAGCGGCAGGAATAAATACATGGTGCTGCACAAGAGATAGGTGGTGATTGCCATCAAGTCCCACATCAATGGCGAATGGAAATCAGGCCAAATTTGCCGTTCATTCGGAATGGGAAACATCCAGTATGTGACCCAGACACGTCCCAGGTGCATAAAGACGCTGAAGCCAGCCTGCACCAGGCCAAACGTTGTCATCAATTCCGCCGCCCGCGTGAATGGCCGGCGAGACTCGACTTTCAATACCCGCAGAATGGCAGAAATAAATGTTCCTGCATGACTGATACC
>JBKPQD010000023.1:0-4436 GCA_046733915.1 Chloroflexota bacterium | reverse complement strand
AAAGAACCGTTTTATATCTTTAGGAGAGCCTTAAGGACTATAGCTACTTATATTTGCCTACGCAAAAGGTTCCAAAAATTATGACCAGAAGTATCTTATTTGGAAAATAAAGCGCAACATTTGTTTACATATATTCTCAATCTATTCGTGGTGTACTTACAATACTGTAAGTAACCACCGCAACACCAAGCAGTCTTGATAGATAAGAGCTGACAATAGGTTCACTGTCACCACGTTGCTCCACCGCTACTTCCTAAGGAAGGCTCACATGAGTTCGTTCAAATACTTGTTTTCTGTAGAAGCGCCCAACATACTATCCACTAGGAAAAAGATCGATTGTTGTATCGGCGCCAAAAAATTTAAGTTGGTTGAGAGGGGGAAAGCATTCTATCGAGCTCTAATCGAAACAATCCGTCATTTTGACAGCTCAAGTGGGATCAATCACTTCAAAATCGCACCGGATCGTCCTCCCAATTATGCGGTGGGTTGGAACGAGCAAATTTTTCCCCTTAATCGTACATGTCTTAATGGTTCTCAATAGTGATTCGCACAACATCGCACTCCAAAACAAAATGAATTCATTCCAGCAAAGGACCCAAGAATGCGAAACTTTAAATTGATAACCAATCTTCTTTTCATCGTAACTCTGCTGCTCAGTTTGGCGAGCTCCAGTGGCGTGGATACTACTCTCCGCGCTGATCACACGCAACCTCTGTTGATGCAACTAGCAATGACAGCACCGGACAAGATGGTGGATGTAATTATCCAAAAGAATGACCAGGCGTTTGATTTTGAGAAAGAAATCACCCATCTAGGTGGTTATGTGACCAAGGATCTCGGCATTATCAATGCTGTAGCCGCGCGGGTACCTGCGGGAAAGACGGCTGAACTGGCGCAATCGTCTAGTGTCCGTTGGATCAATATTGATGCGCCAATGTTTACTGCACAGACGACATCCACGACATTTACCTCTTGGGCCACTGCCGTAGGCACAGTCATACCGAATCAGTATCTCAATCCAACGCTGATGGTGGACGGGGAAGGGTTGGGCCCCAATGGAAGCTTTGGTGGCCGCTCTGGAAATGCAAAAGGCACGTTTGCTGGATTCAATGTGGAAGCTGTCCCAGGCCATGCCATTACCAAGGTGGAGCTGGTTCTTTACGCGTACGCCAATATGTCCTTCTCTAAAGATCTTAAAATCAACGCCTATATTAATGGGGCCAAGCAGCACGAGATCTCTGTCAAGACCACAGTCCTTTCCAATGTGATTGGTGCATCCAATGCCGATTTAGTATATATAGATATTACACCCGTAAAAAGCTGGCAATGGGCCGACTTTTATAGGAACTTCGAGCTCTACCTGGAGCAGGCAGGCTTCTCAGCTGAGTATACGGTATCCTATGATGCCGTCGGCTTACGCATCACCAGCGCGCCAGGGGTCGATAACAGCTTGGACACCCTTGCCGACCCTGCGTTGGCCGATTCGTTCATTGATGGAAGTAATCAGGTCAATGTTTATAACGAAGTGATTGGTGCCACACAACTGTGGAATACCACCAATAAATTACAAGGCAAAGGGGTGACGATTGCTGTGGTAGACAGCGGCATTTATAAGACGAAAGATCTCTCAGGGCGTGTGAAAGCCAACATAAATTTCAACCCCTCCTATCACGATGGCAATGACCGTTACGGCCATGGCACGTTTGTGGCAGGCATTATCGCCGGGAACGGTAACCGCTCCAATGGTAAATACATCGGCGTCGCGCCCAAAGCGACCTTGCTCAATGTGCGCATCGCCGATGATCAAGGCATGATGTACGAATCAGATGTAATCGACTCGCTGCAATGGGTATACAACAACAAAGAGAAATATCACATCCGAGTTGTCAATCTTTCACTGAACTCCAGCATGGCGCAGTCCTATCACACCAGCCCGCTGGATGCTGCTGTGGAGGTTCTCTGGTTCGACGGGATCGTCGTCGTCGTTTCTGCCGGGAATAATGGTACTTCGACACTGTATCCTCCAGCAAACGATCCCTTTGTGATTACAGTTGGAGCGACAGACGACAAAGCGACACTCAGTAGGGACGACGATACTTTTGCAACGTTCTCTGCCTATGGAGTAGATGAGAGCGGCTCTACCAAACCAGACCTCGTCGCTCCAGGACGTCTTATTGTTGGCCTGTTGCCGGCGAATGATAAATTGAGCATGAGCCAGTCCCATCCATCTAACCGGGTGGATACAACCTACTTCAAGATGTCCGGCACCTCGGTTTCAGCACCTATGGTCACTGGAGCTGTGGCTCTCCTCCTCCAGGACGAACCAGATCTGACACCCGACGAAGTGAAATATCGCCTGATGGCAACTGCAAACAAAAATTGGGCAGGCTATGATCCGTCGGTGATGGGAGCAGGATACCTCGATATCTATACGGCTGTTTATAGTACGACAACTGACAGCGCGAACACCGGTCTGTTGCCAAGCCAATTGCTTTTGACTGGCTCGGATCCGGTTGTTTGGAATGCAGTCAATTGGAACTCGGTCAACTGGAATAGTGTTAACTGGAATTCCGTGAATTGGAATAGTGTCAATTGGAATTCAGTCAATTGGAACTCGGTTAACTGGAATAGCGATTATTGGGGTCCGTAGCAAGGATAGTTCGGGTGGGATAAACTGCGGTCGTCAACTAGTGAAGGATGGATGCTTTTACCAGTATCCATCCTTTACAAAGGAGCATGATGAAACGGGAAGCTTGGATTTATATCATCAGTGTATTGCTAAGTGCTATGGTATTGAGCGTTGTTGTTTTTTGGAACCGGGCTGCCGTTAACCCTCCGGTCTGGATATTCGTCGGCCTGACGCTGAGTACCACGGTCATGCGCCTCTATCACATTGTCGCTCCAGACCATCGCTCATATGAGGGCTCCACGATCGCATTTGTTGCAGGAATTCTTCTCCTGCCGTCCTGGCTCTTTGTGCTCCAAGTGATGATTTCACAGAGCATCGAGTGGATTTGGGTACGGAAAACAGATCCCAATAGCCTAAGGGCCTGGTATCTCCAACCCTTCAATATGTCAAAATGTATTTTGGGCGGGATCTTGGCGATCTGGCTTGGCAACTTGATCAAGCAATCCCCACTTGGGGGCTTGCATGCTTTGGATCTTTTGGTGGTTTTGGTCATAATTCTGGTCTATGTTTTGACCAATCAATTATTGTTGGGACTTGCTTTGTTGATTGCACGGGGGGTTTCTTTTCAGGATGCAGGAATTTTCCGTGATGCCTTACTAATCGAATTGCCGCTGGCATGTATTGGTTACGTTGCCATTGAGCTATTAAATCGTAGTCCCTTGGCGGTGATATTTATATTGGCACCGATTGTGCTGATCTACCAAGTCTTCATGTTGCCTAAAGTTCAAGATGAGGCGATGAAAGCCTTGCAAGGAATGAATAAAGAACTGACTGAAGCGAACTCTTCTATTAGCCGCCTCAATAATGAATTATTTCGCGCCTTGGGAAAAGTCTTTGATATGCGCGATCCATATGTCGGTGGTCATGCCGCTCAAGTAGCTGCATACGCGGTGGCTATTGCCGAGGAATTGAAACTCCCACCGGAGCAGATCGAGCGGGTTCGACAATCCGCATTTCTTCATGATATTGGCAAGCTCGCCATACCCGAATCGATCTTGCACAAACCCGAAAAGCTAACCGAGATTGAGTACGAATTTGTCAAGAAACACGCCGAAATCGGTGCTGACCTCATCGCCGCCACCGAAGGGTTGAGTCACCTGGCGCCATTTATCCGTCATCACCATGAGCACTGGGATGGGCACGGATATCCGCTTCAACTCGCCGGTGAGCAAATTCCCCTGGAGGCGCGCATTCTGAACCTATGTGACTCGGTGGAGTCGATGGCATCGGATCGTCCCTATCATCGAGGTATGTCGACCAAAGAAATTGTGGCGGAAATCCAAGCATGCCGGGGTAAACAATTTGATCCTATTCTCGCGGATGCATTTATTAGGTTAATTTTGCAAGGCGGATCTACTTTTATCGTTAATTCAGCTCGTTCTGTTACACAACAATATGCTGCTAGTCTGCTTGCAAATGTAAGTTCGACTCATAACATGTGGGAATGGATGCTCGAGAAGAAAGGCCAAAGCGATGCTGGCACCGTTCGTAATCCATCTACAACCAATTCCTCTCTAAATTTGAGTTCTCTCATCCTCAGTAAATCAGTCGTCCCATACAGCGGCTCAGAACCTATCCCACCGCAATTCTAGGTCGCTATGATATATCTGACGGCCCAATCCGGTTGAGTAAATTTTCAAGATTTTGGGCAATATCGCTCTACCGCTCGGACCTCTCGATACGATATACCTGCTGTTTAATACCAAAATCTCCACTGTTTATATAGGGATTTGATTGTATGAGGGAA
>JBKPQD010000022.1:0-3047 GCA_046733915.1 Chloroflexota bacterium | reverse complement strand
TTTGCACCGCATTGATGGCTTCGAACCCCTGTTCTTTCAGGTCGTTCATCATCTGCTGGAAGTCTTCTGCCGTCATGTCGTTGGCGGTGACATCTGCCTTTTCTTTCTTGATGCCATGCAGCATCACAGCCATGACGATGGTTCCCGGTGCAGCATTATTGGAATTCCATTTGTCATAGAGGTACTGACAGGTATCCTGAACATACGTGTGTGGCTTGTCAACTGGATTCAATTGGCTTGCCAAAAATGTAGAAGGAAGCGCAGGCGGTGTGCGGACGACTGTAGGAGAAGAAATCGGTGTCTCGCTCGGAGCAGGAGTCGCTGTAGGCTGCAGCTGGGCAAACGCGGTCTGGAAGGCTTGCGTTAGCGCGGCGTTGATATCCGCCGTCGGCGCGGCGGGCTGGCAAGAAACAAGAATGACGACCAGAACGCTGATGCCTGGAAGTAGACGTTGGATTTTGTGCATACAGGGATTTTATCTGTAATTGGTGGGGGCGACCGGCTGGTCGCCCCCACGGGATTACTCGTTACTATCGCCGCTTATAAATGCCTCCACCTTTTCCCTGCACACATCATCGCGGAATTGCTGGGGAGGGGTCTTGAAAAAATAAGACGATGGTCCAAGAATGGGACCGGAGAGCTTGCGGTCAAGCGCGATCTTGGCGCAACGGATGGCGTCGATCATCACGCCTGCGGAATTGGGGCTGTCCCACACTTCCAGCTTGACCTCGATGTTGAGCGGCACATCGCCGAAGGTTGTTCCCTCCATACGAATGTATGCCCACTTTCGGTCGGTCAGCCATGGCACATGGTCCGAGGGTCCCACATGAACGTTGTCGTGATCGATCTCATAAGGAATCATGCTCGTTACCGCGTTGGTCTTGGAAATCTTCTTACTTTCCAGGCGTTCCCGTTCGAGCATATTGAGAAAATCAGTGTTACCGCCGAAGTTGAGCTGGTAGGTACGGTCGATGCGCACGCCGCGGTCCACGAACAGGGTCGCAAGCTGACGATGTAGAATCGTCGCGCCGACCTGAGATTTGATGTCATCGCCGAGGATGGGAAGTCCTGCATCGCGGAAACGCTTGCCCCAATATTCAGAAGAGGCGATGAACACAGGAATTGCATTCACAAACGCACAGCCCGCCTCGATAGCTTGTTCCACATACCATTTGGTTGCCATCTCAGAACCGACCGGCAGGAAGTTTACAACGACGTCCGTTTTCGTATCTTTGAGCAGTTTGACGATATCTGCAGTGGGTCCAGGTGCTTTTTGGATCATGCCCTGCAGGTATTTTCCCAATCCATCGTGGGTCATGCCGCGCACAACCGGAACTTTCAAATTGGGGACGTTGGCGAACTTATAGGTGTTGTTCGGCTCGGCAAAAATAGCTTCCGAGAGGTCCTTGCCAACTTTGGTAACGTTCACGTCAATACCAAGCGTGAACTCAATATCTCGAATGTGGTAGCCGCCGAGCCGGGCGTGCATAAGACCAGGGACAGGCGAGTCATCGGTCGCATTCTTGTAGAACTGGATTCCCTGAACAAGCGAAGAGGCGCAGTTCCCCACACCAATAATTGCCACACGAACTTTTTTATTTGCCATGAAATGGTTTCTCCTTCCAGATTATGAAGTGATGGGAAATTTGTTTATTACGAAACAAATATTATTTTGATAATTCGATGTTGTATAATGAATATTATGAACACAAACGAGCGCATTGACCATTTGGAAAGTCTGCTCGAAATTGTGCGGGGGTTAACCACGGCGCCCGACCTCGAATCGTTTCTGCAAACAATTATCAACGACGCAATTGAGATGACCAACAGCGAGCTTGCCTCGATCCTTGAATATGACGAGACAACTCAAAAGCTGCATTTTCTTGCCGTGCAGTGGTTCGAACGCGACCTGTTACGGCCCGTAACCGTTCCGCTTGACGGCAGTGCAGCTGGGTGGGTTTTTCGCAAGGGTCAGCCGTTGATCATTCAAAACGTTAAAGTGGATAAACGGCACTTTAAAGTGGTTGACACGAAAACCAATCATGAGACGCATTCGTTGGTGGCGGTCCCTCTCATCGTGCGCGGCGAGGTCGTGGGCGTAATGGAGGCACTCAACAAAAAGGACGACGCACATTATACCGAAGAGGACCTGACCATTCTGGGAACGCTCGGCGCGTTGGCTGCTCAGGCAATCCAAAATATGAATCTGACCAGAAAGGTCCGTGCTTCGAACGCGGAGCTTGCCGAACTCGAACGTCTCAAATCGGACTTTATCGCCATCACGTCACATGAGCTGCGCACTCCTCTGGGGCTGATCCTGGGTCATGCCACATTCCTGCGCGAGCTTGTTGGCGAGCAGTTTACGGAACAAATGGATACTATTATCCGTAACGCCACCCGTCTCAAGGAGATCGTTGAGAACCTTTCCGATGTGCAAAATTACGACACGGGATCCGCGATTGTCAGGGACGACCGGGTATCCATGGCGAAAATCGCACAGGACGTAGTGCTCTCGTTTAGCCGTGAAGCAGACCAAAGACACATCCAGCTGAAAAATCAAACCGATGCCTCACCTTATTTCATGCAGGCGGATCCCATCAAGATCTCCATTGCACTCAGCAACCTTGTCAAGAATGCGATCCAGTACACGGAAGCAGGTGGTCACGTGACTGTCAAGGTGGACGAAGAGTCAGGGTATCTGCGGGTAGCGGTCGTCGACGATGGTATCGGGATTCCTGCCCGCGAGCTGCCGCGTATCTTCGAGCGCTTTTATCAAGTGGAGAATCCTTTGACGCGTCGCTATGGCGGCATGGGTCTGGGGTTGGCTGTCGCCAAGGGGATGGTTGAGCTACATGGCGGTCGTATTTGGGCAGAGAGCTCGGGCAAGGGCAGCACGTTTACGATGCTTTTACCAGTCCATCAACCACTGTAACCTCTCCGGCAAACTACTATGCGTCTTCAGCTTTTCCGCCTGTTGGCGGATCTTTATTTTAAATAGCTCGTTCGACAATCTTACTTTATACGATGCGACGTAAATACAAGCGTCA
>JBKPQD010000021.1:0-3172 GCA_046733915.1 Chloroflexota bacterium | reverse complement strand
GTGCAGTGTTGGGGTGATCATATTGTTCCCTGATATAAATTTTCATGAATATACAATGAGAAGGAGCAGAGAGCAAGAAATCAAAGGTGAATTTTCGCACTGCTGACAAAACTGTCAATCCGGGGTCTTCTCTCTGGTTGGCTTTCTCTCAAAGAGATAATTTTTTCCAAGCACGGCAAAATATATCAACGCCGAAAACACAAGGATACGTCTGGCAAGACCGAGAATGAATCGCAAACCAAGCCCTGCATTGCGACCGTTCTCTGCCCGCTCAGGGCGGGGCGCGTTACTTCCGTTTTGCGGTTGGATATTGGGATTCGGGCGAGGACTTGGCGCGCCATTCGGCAACGTTTGGACGGCATAATATAGTGCGAAGCCAAAGGCAATCGCCACAGCAAGTACCAGCAGAGAACGGAAGAGGAATTTCATTCGGACCTCTACAGCCCATCTTCTTCTGTGAGCACCGCGTCCGCTTTTTCGATTTTGCGAAAGGGGGTGACGACCAAACGCACGAACGCGGCTTTAATCCACTCCCAGCGTAAGGCAATGTGGACCGCCGTCAATACAAGCGTCAGGTTGGCAGAAAGCTCATGAATACTTTTCCAGGCATGGCGGGTCTGCGGGTGAAATCCAAAATAAGGGACAACATGCTCGGAGATCATCAATCCGCTGACCATGAGGGAGGTAAAGCCAATAAAAATGGCAACGGCAATCAGGTAATTCAGGCGTGAACTGTGAAAGAGCTTGACGAAGAAGCGCGAGGTGAGACGTATGAACCAATCCCAGTGCAGGACGAAGTGGACGATTAGCGTGCCCACCGCCGAAACTGTGAACCATTCATGGATAGTCAATCCTGTCCCCTTGGGTTCCATGGCAACCATAAAGCCCAGAAATGTAGCAACGTCAATCCAGAAATTTAGCTTTATGTTCATAATCCTCCATAGAAGTGCACATACCTGTAAATACGATGCGGCTTGGAGAAATATGACAAAATTCCAGCGTTGCTGGTACTATTGACCCGGGCCGCCTGGCTTTGGCGAATATTGCTTGACATCCCCTCCTGCCTCAAGTAGAATGTTCTTCGCCTTGTCCCCGCTGTTTGTGCGGGGTTACCATGGGCCTGTAGCGCAGTTGGGAGCGCGCCTCAATCGCACTGAGGAGGTCAGGGGTTCGAATCCCCTCAGGTCCACTGGGTAGAGGGGTAGTTGCCCACCTCTACAGAGAGGATCCGGGCCCATAGCGCAGTTGGGAGCGCGTCTCAATGGCATTGAGAAGGTCGGGGGTTCGAATCCCCCTGGGTCCACCTTATAATGCCCTTCAGGGTATGCGAGAGCGATTAGAGAACCTAGTCGCTCTTGTGCTATAATAGGAAAAATACATGGGCAGGGAATCGACCTGCCAGATAAAGGTCAAGACAGGAGTAGTAGGTCATTCCGTCAGCGAGAAGGGAAATGGGCAGTGCCCGGGTGCAAGCCCTTCAACGGCATCGAACGGGAATGCCAGGAAACAAGACCGAACTCGCCTGTTCCCCTGAGCACAGTCGAAGGGAACTTGGATGGTGAATTACAGTAGCCACCCACGGGTAAGCCCGTTAGCGCGATCAAGAGCGGTTGAAGGTTAGACTTCGACCGAATTCGGGTGGTACCGCGGAGAGAACTCTTCGTCCCAGATGTGGATGAAGGGTTTTTTGTTTTCCTCGCGCTTTGCGAAGCACCCCGGTGGGGTGTCAAAGCTGGAGTGAATATATAAGAAACGGAGGTATCGATGAAAAGCAGAATTCGAATCAATGTCATCTTCTGGAATGAAGGGCCTCTTCTTCCACGCCTCCTTCTTGCTTCGAACACAACATGGTGAAATACGACCAGGAAGCTCAACTCCTGATGCCGCACAACCCGAGCAAGTATTTGATGAGGAAAGAATGACGGAACTGAAAAATAACACAACGGAAGTAAAAGATATTTCCTATAATCCTACAGCCATCGAGCAGAAGTGGCAGGAAAAGTGGGAAGCAGACAAGTTGTACCGCGCCGTGATCGACGAGCGCCGTCCGAAGCATTATGCCCTGACCATGTTGCCCTATCCCAGCGGGGATTTGCATATCGGTCACTGGTACGCGATGGCTCCCTCCGACGCACGAGCGCGCTTTATGCGCATGAAGGGCTACAACGTCCTGTTCCCCATGGGTTTCGACGCGTTCGGCCTGCCCGCCGAGAATGCCGCGATTAAGGAAGGTATTCACCCGATGAAGCGCACCTTCGCCAACATCGAGCGCATGCGCAAACAGATGAAGACGATGGGCGCGATGTTCGATTGGGAACGTGAAGCAATTTCGGCGGATCCGGAGTACTACAAGTGGACCGAGTGGTTCTTTATCCAGTTGTACAAAATGGGATTGGCATATCGTAAGTTATCCGCCGTAGACTGGTGCCCCAAGGACAATACGACCCTGGCGCGCGAACAGGTGATCGGCGAGGATCGACGCTGCGAGCGCTGCGGCACACCTGTGATCAAAAAGGAATTGGAACAGTGGTTTTTCCGTGCCACGAAATATGCCGACGAGCTGTTGAACTTTGACGGCATCGACTGGCCCGAGCGCGTCAAGACACTCCAGACGAATTGGATCGACCGCAGTGAGGGCGCGTCAGTGATCTTCAAGACCGAGATCGGCAACCACAACGTGGAGATCTTCACCACGCGCCCCGATACTTTGTGGGGTGCGACCTTCATGGTCTTTTCGCCGGAACACCCCCTGGTGGATGAGATCACCACGCCCGAGAATAAAGCCGCGGTGGCTGAGTACAAGCTGCAAGCCGCGCGCCAGTCGGATATTCAGCGTGGCGCCCTAGATAAGGACAAGACCGGTGTTTTTACCGGCAGTTATGCCATCAACCCGGTCAATAATGAGCGCATCCCGATCTGGATCGCAGACTATGTGTTGATGAGTTACGGCACGGGCGCGATCATGGCGGTCCCTGCGCACGATGAGCGCGACTTTGCTTTCGCACGTAAATATGGATTGAAGATCGTCCCCGTCATTCAACCTGAAGGCGAAGTGTTGAATGGTGAAACCATGCAGGCTGCTTACATTGGTGAAGGTGTCATGGTCAACTCGGGTCCATTTAATGGGACCAAGGTTAACACAGAGAAGGGACGCAAGAACCCCGGTATCAGC
>JBKPQD010000020.1:0-3750 GCA_046733915.1 Chloroflexota bacterium | reverse complement strand
GGCTGGTGTCGACTTCAACGAGCTGACCGATATTGTTATTACCCATTTCCACCCGGACCATGTTTCGGGTGTGCCATTGCTCTTGATGGACATGTGGCTGATGGGGCGCACAAAGCCGCTGAATATTTATGGTTTGCACTATACATTGGACCGCCTAGAAGACTTGATGGGATTTTACGGTTGGGCGGAATGGCCGCACTTTTTTTCTGTGGGATTTTTTCGCCTGCCGGAGGCGGAAATGGCATTCGTTATGGATTGCGAGGAATTTCATATACAATCCTCGCCGGTCCACCACATGATTCCGACGATCGGATTGCGTATCGAATGCAAGAGCACGGACCGTGTCCTTGCCTACTCATGCGATACGGAGCCATGTGAGCAAACGGTCCGCCTGGCGGATGGCGCGGATATTTTGATCCATGAAGCCGGGGGCGCCTCGTTTGGTCATTCCTCCGCAGAGCAGGCTGGCGAGATAGCTACCCGTGCAGAGGTGGGTAAGCTTTATCTTATCCATTATCCCACCGGGCGATTCGCAAATGGAAATATTGCCGCGGAAGCCAGAAAAACCTATGGAGGGGAAGTGATTGTTGCAAAAGATTTTATGACGATCGAAATATAAAATATCGAGGCGACCGGCGGGTTGTCCTTAAACATATAACCCCCTCTCTTTTGAATGGAGAGGGGGTTTGCTTTCCAAACTCACCAACCGTTGATATAGGGTTCCCATTCCTGGTATTCCGCCAAATGCTTTCCGAAAATATAGGCAGCATTGGCCGGCGGTTCCTTGGGGGGGTGCAACAAACGCATGTGGACTTCCTCCACCCGGCGACCGCCTTTGTGGTGGTTGCACTTCGGACAGGCAGCCACAACATTTGTCCAGATGTGCTGCCCGCCCAGATGGCGGGGAATCACATGGTCTACGGTCAGACCGCCATCCTGTCTTCCACAGTACTGGCAGGTATAATTATCGCGGCGAAATACTTCGCGGCGGGTCAACTTGACGTGAGGACGCGGTCGGTGAACCTGCGCCTCCAGCCGAATTACCGACGGTCGGGGCAGCAATTGCTTCACCGTCCGAATGTGTCCACGCCCATTGACTACCATGTCAGCCTTGCCTGAGAGCAGCAGACCAACGGCCCTTCGCGTAGTACAAACATTGATCGGTTCAAAATTGGCATTGAGCACTAGCACCGGCTCGTGCATACTCTGCCTCCACAACAGGCAGGATTATACTGCTGATTTTTTGGAATCAGAAAACACTCTAATGCTCATGTCATGAACGCGTCGTAGGAGAGAAAATGAAGGTTCTGATCGCCGGAGGATCGGGTTTTCTGGGGAAAGCGCTCAAAAACGCACTTTTCCACAATTCTCATGAAGTGTTTATTCTTACGCGTGCGAACTCCCAGGGGCGCAACCAGATCCATTGGGATGGAAAAACGACAGCGGGTTGGGGATATCTGGTAGACGAAATGGATGCGGTAGTCAATCTCACAGGATATGGATTGGAGCACTGGCCGTGGACGAAAGGTCAGAAACAGAAGTTTGAGGACTCGCGCCTCCTTCCGGGACGCGCACTGGTCGCCGCCATTAAAAGCGCCTCGCGGCGTCCCAGGGTCCTGCTGCAAAGTTCAGGCATCAATCGCTACGGCTTGCGCGGGGAAGATATCGCGGACGAATTTACACCTGCTGGTGGCGATTTTCTCGCTCAGTTAACTGTGAAATGGGAAGCTGCCACGCAGCCCGTGGAAGACCTGGGTGTGCGCCGCGTGGTGACGCGTAGCGCGGTCGTCCTGGCCCGCAAGGGCGGGCTTTTTCCCTTCATGGCTCTGCCTGCCCGCTTATTTTTTGGTGGTAAGCTTGGGGACGGCTCGCAAGCCACTCCCTGGATTCACCTGGTTGACGAAGTCCGCGCCATGAAATTTCTTCTGGAGAATGAGGAAGCTCACGGCCCCTATAACTTAATCGCGCCGACTCCGACCTCAAATAGAGATTTCATGCGGGCGATTGCCAGAGCTTTACACCGTCCATTTTGGTTCCATGTTCCCAAAGGTTTGCTGCGGCTGGCTCTCGGTGAGATGAGCGTGCTTATTACCGAAGGACGGTATGCCAAGCCCCGGCGTCTGCTAGAACAGGGATTTGAGTTCAAATTTCCCCATATCGAGGACGCGCTGAGGGATTTATTTTAAAAACAACGATAGAACCCACACTGTTGCCCAATTCAGCATTGTAAATTAGAACATGTGTACTATAATTATCGGTCTGACTCAATCCAAAATGAAAGGAGTATCAGTCTATCCCACGTATTGCGCGGGAGTAAGACTGACAGCTATTTGATGAAAAAAACCGTATTGATACTCACACTACTTTTGGTTGCCTGCTCTCCATTTGTCCCAACACAAGTGAATCCGGGCACCACAACCCAAATCCCGACGGCTTATATTGACTCGTCGTATCCGACAGTACAAGCCGCGCCTGCAGTCGTCAGCCAGCTTTCCAGTGGAATTGAAGTCCGTGCTGATCGTGCCTGGCGCGACGGCAAGCAAGTCAATGTGGATGTGTGCTTTACTCTGCTCGATGTTTCTGACTGGTCTATCTCGGATGCCAGCCTGCAATACCCCGGCGGAACTCTTTCTGATTTTGGTTCCACGATGGTTAGCTTGCAAGAGCCTGTGGAAGGGCAATCCGGTATCCGCTGTGACACGCTTGCGTTTCTGAATGTTCCTCCGGATGCCGACCTCTCGAATGTCACCGTTACCGTGAATGCAATCGCTGCCATGCCACGGCCCGACGATTATTGCACCATCTACATGCCGAAAATCCAGCAATCACTGATCGAGCGCGGCATCGCCATCACCCTTAATTGTGCCGATGTCAATGGCGTGCAGATCATGCAGATCGCAGGCAAGCCTGACTCAATGTCTCAGGAAGACGCGGAGAAAATTGTCTACAGCGACGAGTTTTACACCATCAAGGGTCCTTGGTCGTTCAGCTTCAACCTCGGACAGTGATGCTGCCCACAGTGCTGCTTCGCGTGTATAATTGCTGCGTGTCTGATTTGCAGCCCATCCGTAAATATTATTACACTCACACGTAGATCCTGCGGTGGTGTGTTCAGAACGCGCCCTCACCATCGCGGGCGCGTTTTTGTTTGTAAATTTATAGAGTGATGTAGCATCCTGCTCTATTGGAGGTTGATATGAACATCGAAGAACAAGTGGAGCTCCTCATGCAGGGCACCGAATATGGGGATGAGGAAATAAAACAGGCGATGACCAACGAGCTACGCCAGCGCCTTTTAGATGCCCAGAGGGAAGGTAGGCAATTACGCGTCTACTGCGGCTATGATCCTACATCAACAGATCTGCATTTGGGACATACGATCACGATGCGCAAGCTCCGTCAATTCCAGGATTTGGGGCATGAGGTGACATTCCTGATCGGCAGCTATACTGCATTGGTGGGTGACCCGTCGGACAAGAACAAGGCACGCCCTATCCTAACCGAGGAGCAGGTCGCCCACAACGCGCAAACCTACGCCGAACAGGCGTACCGCGTACTTGATCCAAAGAAGACAAAGGTTCGCTATAACGGTGAATGGCTGAGTGAACTTTCTCTGCTAGATTTGATTCGCCTCGGACAAAACTTCACTGTACAGCAGTTCTTGGCACGCGAGAATTTTGCAAACCGCCTGGAGAAGGGCGAAGCAATTTATTTGCACGAAACCTTCTACGCATTAATGCAGGGCTATGA
>JBKPQD010000019.1:0-6388 GCA_046733915.1 Chloroflexota bacterium | reverse complement strand
ATCGTGACGAAAGTGCGTGAACTGTCCCGTGCTCGGGTTAAAGCGATCAAGTCCCGCGCCCCAGGTAGCCACCCAGACATTGCCGCGCCCATCTTCTGCGAATGCGCCTGTGGCATTGATGCCGAGAGTCGTCGGGTCGCTGGGATGATTTCGATATAGGCTGAACTGTCCGCTGTTGGCGGCGAGCTTGTTGATGCCGCTGTGCGATGTACCCACCCAAAGAATCCCGGAGCGGTCTTTGAACAACGCCCAGACTTCGTTTCCGCTCAGGCTGTCTACAAAGAACGGATCGTTTTCATAATGCGTGAAGATTCCCGGCTTCGAAAGATCCATGCGGTCCAAGCCGTTTGCCCATGTGCCGATCCAGAGCATACCGCTGGCATCACCCCACAAAGACATCAAGTCATTGCCGCTGATACTGTGTGGATTATCCGCATCGTTCGTGAAATGTTTTGCCTTGCCCGTCGTCGGATCGAACTGATCGAGCCCGCCACCCTGTAAGCTGAACCCACCTGTAGCCACCCAGAATGTGCCATCGTTCCCTTCATAGATGGCGGCGATGTTATTACTGGACAAACTTTCCGGATCAGAGTCTTGGTGCTGGTAGCGAATGACCTTCCCCGTGGATGGATCGAAGCGGTTCAGTCCGGACCCTTCAGTGCCGTTCGCTCCGGTGCCGATCCACAGCTGATGGTTTGAGTCTTCGAAGATCAAGGAAATCGTGTTGCTGCTCAAACTGGTGGGATCGTCCGGGTTGTTGGCGAAGTGCTCGAACGTGGAAGTTTGCGGGTCGAAGCGATCAAGTCCGTTCAGTGTGCCGATCCAAAGGTCGCCGCTCGAATCTCGCTTGATAGAAGTGACCGTGTTATCACTAATGCTGGCGGGGTCGTTTGGATTATGCTGATAGCTGATGAACTTTTCATCGATCGGATTGTAGCGATTTAATCCGCCGCCCCACGTGCCGATCCATAACGATCCATCCTGGTCCTCGGCGATCTTGAGGATACTGTTGTGACTCAGCGACGTGGAGTCATCGGGGTCGTGCTTATACACCTTGAACGAATAGCCGTCATAGCGATTGAGTCCATCCTGGGTGCCGATCCACAGATATCCGCGGCTATCCTGGAAAATGTCGAGCCCCGCGTTTTGCGAGAGTCCGTTTTCGCTGGTGAAATGCTCAAAGCGAACAACGCTGCCGGGTGCGAAATTCCGATTCGCCTCAAGCGGAGGAGATGCAAATGGCGCAGCAAAGCCTTGGGAGAGAGGCAGAACCAGCACTGCAATCAGGACAATCATGGATAGAGGAATGACGCGTTTCATTTATGCCAGAGAATCAAATAATTCTAGCATTTGGCTTCGCATAGCGGCTACTAACAAGTCTCTTAAATTTTAAAGATGGATGTAATCCCAGCAAAATCTATGGGAATCGACATACCAAGCTGAGTTCCGGTTACCCGGGTATAGGCGCCCTCTCTGAATAGGTATAATGAAACCCTTCTCGATGGTGTGATGATTTCATGAATCCAATTGGGATTACCTTTCTTATATTGGGCATTGCCACCCTCCTGCTTGTTGGTAACCTTCTTCGCCCGGATGTGGTGGCGCTCCTGCTCTTGCTCAGCCTGGGATTGACCGGAATCCTGACCCCACAGGAGGCATTTTCGGGGTTCAGCCGCTCGGCGGTGATCATCATGATCTCTGCTTTCATCCTTGCCGAGGGCCTGCGACGCGCAGGCGTTACCGAACGGCTTGGAAATTTCATTCTGCGCTTGTTTGGGAAAAGCGAAGCCCACTTGATCTTTGGTGTTATGGCAGCCGGCGCGCTGTTATCCCTATTCATGAATAACATTGCGGCTGCTTCCATACTCTTCCCGTCACTTTCGGGTGTGGCGCGCCGATCCAGGGTTTCTTCATCCCGCCTGCTGATGCCGCTCGCGTTTGGAACGATTTTAGGTGGCATGGCTACCTTATTAACCACGACTAATATTCTTGTAAGCAGTTTATTGCGGGACGAAAATCTAAACGGATTTGGTCTGCTAGATTTCTTGCCTATTGGATTGCCGATGGCGCTGGTCGGGATGCTTTTTATGGTGTTCGTGGGAAGAAAGTTTCTACCAGGACAGTCACCGGCTGAGAAAATTCAGGAGGAGGGCGAGCCCGGTGAAATCCTGTTGAGTACCTACCAGCTTGGTGACCGCCTCCAGCGTGGGCGCGTTCGCCCCGGCGGTCCCTTGGATGGCAAGGCAGTGCAGGCCAGTGGCTTGCGGGAAACCTATCACTTGAACGTGATTGCCGTCCAGCGCGGCAAGCGCGTGTTGCACCTGGAGGCAAAGACGGTTCTGCGTGGGAACGACCTCCTGTTGATCATCGCCCGCCCCGAGGACAGCCAGCCGGATCATTTGGATGAGATGTTGGAGATTCTCCCACCGGGCGAATGGACACAGGAATATCTTTCGACGCCGAATATGATGTTGATCGAAACGGCGATCGGACCTCGGTCACAGCTGGCCGGGCAGAGCCTGCAAGAGATTCAATTCGAACAGAAATTCGATGCCCGCGTCCTTGCCATTTGGCGGCGCGGGCGTTCGATCCGCACCCGTTTTGCGGATCTGAAGCTGGAATTTGGCGATGGACTTTTATTGCAGGGAACACCAAAGAGCCTGAGCCTGTTGCGAACAGAACCGGGGCTAATCTTGCTTGCCGAGTCTATACCCAGCCCGAATAGAAATCCGCGTGGCTGGCTCACTGCGTTGGTCATGACTGTGGCGTTGGTTCTTGCGGTTGTCTTTCCCACGTTGCTGGCAGAAATTCTATTGAGCGGGGCCATCAGCATGGTCTTGATTCAGGCACTGTCAATGGACCAGGCTTATCAGGCGATTGATTGGCGCAGTATCTTTTTGGTGGCTGGTATGCTTCCACTGGGAGTGGCGCTGCAAAAAACAGGAGGCGCTGCCTTCCTGGCGGAACAAATCGTCGCCACGATCGGCGGCATGGGACATCTCGCGCTGCTGGCCGGATTAGTCATCCTCACCGTAGTGCTGACACAGGTCATCAACGGCGCGACGGCCGCCTCGGTCATTGCGCCGATCGCTATTGCAACCGCACAACAAGTGGGTATGAATCCGCGTAGCCTGGCACTCGGCGTCGCTCTGGCTGCCTCGATGGCATTCATTTCACCATTGGGGCACGCCGTCAACATCATGGTCATGGGCGCCGGAGGCTATACTTTCAAAGATTATGCCCGCGTGGGGATTCCCCTGACGATCCTGTTGATCGTTCTTCTCGTAATGATTCTTCCGATCGTCCTGCCGATTGGATAACCGAAGGCTAGGAGGTCTTGGGGGAGATTTCCAGCCGCTGCCGATTAGGAGTGAGCGGTGAGGATATATCTTTTTCCCTTCTGAATAGGATATATTGAACTTTGATTCGCACGTCCTTATAATGTCTATATCTTGTCCGCGTAGACCCAGGATGTTCTTATTTGGTCGCTTGCGATTTCATTGTGCGGGGCGCCTGGCGAGCGAATAGCGAAACCGATCGGTTGGGTTTCGTCTTTCTTTAAACTACCATCTCTTCCCAACACGATAGAACCGAACTCCATGATCAGGATGCACCAAACTGTATCCTGTCCACTTGGATTCTTGAGGACGATATTTTCTTCAAGGGCTCAGGGTCGGAAAAAGGAGGTGACCTTCTACGTATATTGATTCCACTATCCCATCTCATTTCATAACCGCACGCTGTGCGGATTTTATCTTTTCTAGATGATTCAGGAGGCAAGATGTATTTGCAACGACGAAGATTGATTCTTTCGGCAGTCCTAATTTTGTCGCTGCTGATGGGAATGACGTTTATAAGCCGTTCGGCTGGTGCAGCCAGTGTGACCCCGGTTTTGGTTCCTGGGACTGCTACCTGCGCGCAAGTAGCTCCCGGAACGACAGAATTTAAAATTGAGCCGGTAACCGAGGGGACCTTTTCCGATGGCACGTTCACTGTCACGATCCACGTCTATGATCTGAATGGCGGACAGGTGTTTGACTTCACCTCGAACCTAGGCGTGGATACTGTGATTGTAAAAGGCGGTCCCGATAGCAACGTCTATAATTACAACCCCGAAGTCAGCGCGGATGTGGCGCTAAATGCTCCCGTCAACCCTGCTAATAATACCAATTATGCGTTAAGCCATATCTCCTTCTGCTATGACGTCGAGCCCACGGCAACCCCCTCTAATACCCCCACTGCCACGATGACAGCCACTTCGACCGAAACCGCGACAGCGACGTCCTCCGCTACGCTCACGCAGACTGCCACGTCCACCGCAACGGATACGAGTACAGCCAGCCCCACGCCCACTTGTGTGCCCGGTGAAAATCTGTGCGCGTTGATCCGGAGTGCAGGGTTCTGGACGAATTGGCAGAACCAATTTACAGAAGCCCAGTTCCAGGCGTTGATCGCCGCGACCCAGGATTTTTCCAGCCTGACAATCCAGCAAGCAGAGGCGATCCTGACCAACACTTCCGATCAATATCATCGCCATCTGTTGGCGGCAGAGTTAAGCGTGGCACTCAACCCTGCCTTGGGCAACGGCATTTATACAAGCGGCAGCCTTGCCGGCATGACGGTGAATCAGATTCTGCACTTAGCCTCTATTACGGATCCGGCGAGTGCCAGCCAGGATCTTATCGATGCTGTACTGTATTTGGGCGCCGGTGGCGAAACGGATCAGAACTGCTTAATTGTTGCACCCAGTTGTATCACGCCAACAGCAACCTTTACTCCTACGGTGACAGCCACCAGTACGGTAACCTCTACCCCGGCGATGGGCTATCTCGAAATTTGTAAGGAAAGCGATCCCACGGCGATGCTCACGGGTAGTTTCACATTTAGCGTTCTCGGGCAAACCTACACGGTACCGATCGGTGCTTGTACGCCAGCAATTTTGCTCCCCGCCGGGCAAGTCGCGATTACCGAACAAGCCCAGGCAGGCACTGTACTGAGCAATATCCGGACGGTGCCGTACGACCGGCTGGTATCTTCGAACATAACGACCGGAACAGCGGTCGTTAACATCGTTCCGGGCGACATCTCCACGGAGACGATCGTGGTCTTCCAGAACGGGAATGCGGACGCGGGACAACTCAAGATTTGTAAGCTGCCCGGCACCGACGTGGCGCTCAATACACCATTTAGTTTCCAGGTCAACGGTCAAAATCAGTATGTGGTTCCAGCCGGATACTGTGTATTGGCTGGTCAATTCCCGATCGGGACCCAGGTCACCGTGCAGGAAGTATCTCAAATTGGTTACCAGGTCACTACCATCACGGTCGATCCCAGCGCCAATTTGGTATCGAGTGACCTGACCGCGGGAACCGTCACCGTGACCGTCGGCACCGGCACGACGCAGATCAGCTTTAGCAACCAGGGAGTTCCCACACCGACCCCGACCAACACGCCCACAAACACACCGACAAATACTCCAACGAGTACACCAACGAACACGCCCACCGATACTCCTACAAATACGCCGACCAACACTCCGACAAATACACCGACGAACACACCCACAATGACTCCGACCAGTACGCCAACCAACACTCCCACACTCACCCCCACGAATACACCCACACCGCCACTCCAGGGCTGTACACCCGGCTATTGGAAGCAGTCGCAACACCTCGCCTCGTGGGTAGCCAGTGGATATTCCCCGAACCAGACACTGGAGAGTGTGTTCGATATCCCGAATAGCTACGGGTTGGACAACTTCACCCTGCTACAGGCATTGAACTTCCAGGGTGGTACGGGCACCACAGCTGCAGCACGAGTGTTGCTACGTGCAGGAGTTTCGGCTCTGCTGAATTCCGCCAGCCCGGATGTAAACTATGCGTTCAGCACGCAGGCAGTAATCTCCATGGTAAATGCTGCCCTGGCAAGCGGGAATCGCACCACGATGCTGACGATTGCCGGCCAACTGGATTTGTATAACAACTCTGGCTGTCCATTGAGTTGACCAGGTGAATGCTTAAAAAGGTTCAAGCATGGCGGTGGAGTGCACTCCACCGCCATGTGATTCTGGTAAGGAAATGCCTCTCGGCAGCGTTAACTATCGTGTGATGAACTAACTTATCAGGAGGAGTGAGCTATGCCCACAGAACGTAATGATTTTTTCAAGCTCGGAGATAAATTCGCCACTGTGATCGGGGATGATGTCAAGGTGGGAGATCCGGCGCCCGATTTTACCGCGGTGGTGCCGGGCTGGGGAACGGTGAATCCGCTGCAGGAGTCAAAAGGCAAGGTCATCATCTTGTGCGCGGTCCCTTCGATTGACACGGACACCTGCGACATTGAGACCCGCCGCTTCAACCAGGAAGCTGCCGCGCTGAGCGAAGAC
>JBKPQD010000018.1:0-1123 GCA_046733915.1 Chloroflexota bacterium | reverse complement strand
TATGAGAAAGCGATCCTGATCGAGCCCAATATGACGTTCCTTTACCTGCGCATCGGTGCAAATTATCGTCGCCTTGCATTTGCCGTTCAAAGCCGGCAGGGCGATGAAGCGGCGCTTCCGATCTACAAACAGTCGTTAGATTATTTCGATAAGGCGGCGAAGATCAACCAGCAGATCGGTGTGAAGGACCCCGGTCCACACCTTTCGATTGCACGCACCTACTCGCAATTGGGTGAGTTCTTCATTGCGGCCAGGAATGTGCAGACTGCTTTGAGCTATGAACCGACCAATGCTGATATTTATGGACAATTGGGAATCATCTACTTCCGCTCGCGTAACTATGAGGGTTCGATTTATTCCCTGAAATGTGCAATCCGCGGCTGTTCTGGAGAGGATTCCTGTCTGGGACGGGGACTCGAACGCTGCTTCCCCGATCTCGGCGAAAACCCTGTCGATGTTACGGGACTGACGATTGGGCCCAACACGATTGTGTACTATTACACCTATGGATCGGTCCTGGCCGCGTTGAGCCGCAAGGCAGACAACAAGTGCGATCAAGCGATGGAGATCATGAAAGAGGTCCGGGATGAGCTGGATGCCAACCCGGATGACTACGCGGATGGCCGCGATACCATCATCAGCATCGTGGAAGCAGGGGAAGAGATCTGCGCCTCGCTGAACAGCAGTGGAAATCCCAGCCTGGAGGTCACGCCGGAGTCAACGGAAACGGCGATGCCGAACGTCACGGTGGAAGCAGTACAGACTTTGATTTCCGAACTGACGATCACTCCTACACCCACTCCATAATCGTCTGTAGAATCTTTTGGGGCCTTGTATCAGAGGAATATAAGAATCGAGACTTGCCTCTTGACTTCACGAATTGGTTTCGGTATCATAGATTAGCACTCAGTGAGTTCGAGTGCTAATTTCATGATTATTCAAAAATCAATCCCAATAATCAATCTCAATCAGGAGGTCAAACCATGGCAAGTAAAACGAAGTTGAAACCCCTTGGCGGACGCGTGATCGTGGAACCGATCGAGCAGGAGGAAATGACCGCTGGCGGAATCATTCTGCCCGAAACCGCGAAGGAAAAACCGCAGGAAGGCAAAATTTTAGCTGC
>JBKPQD010000017.1:0-4971 GCA_046733915.1 Chloroflexota bacterium | reverse complement strand
AGTCAGGATCGCGCCGAGCACCGGTCCCACACACGGCGCCCAACCGGCAGAGAAGAAAATTCCCATTAAGGCAGAGGACAGGTAGCCCCAGCGACGATCGGGCAATTTCTGGACACGGGTGTCGTATTCCAAAAACGGAATGCGGATGATGCCGATCATATGCAGGCCAAAGATGATGACGATGATCCCGCCAAGTTTCGAGAGAAGGAAGCGAAGATCGAAGAGGAGTCGCCCAAACGCCGAGGAGGCAACGCCCAGTGTGATAAATATGAAACTAAACCCCAGCACGAACGCCAGGCCATGGGTGAAGGTAATAAATCGATTGCTGGCATTCGCTTCGCCCCCGGCCGCCCGTCCGCCCAAATAGCCAATATAAGCAGGGACAAGCGAAAACACGCACGGCGACAGGAAAGAGGCCAGGCCGGCGAGAAAGGCAAGTCCAAGAGTTATGTTGGCAAAATCCATAAAGCTCCGAAGGGGATCAAGCGTGACCGAATGGGCGATTCATCATCCAAACTTTGTTTCCTTGCTGACCACGATCGTACCGTGATCGGGCAGAGATACGCGCACTTCTCCTTGCGCCAGGGAAACCACAGGCGACGTCCAGCGGAAGATCCATTTTGCATCCTCCGGGGTAACATTGATGCAACCGTGCGAGCGCTTCTCACCGAAGGCGTTGTGCCAGAACGCGCCATGGATGGCGATCCCGTCACCACTAATCATCGTATCCCACGGAACCGCGGGCGTGGAATAGCCTGCTGTGGCCGTGCCGGCGGTCATATTAAGCGACATGATCTTCCAATGAGTGAGTAAATTTCCTACCGGCGTCGCCAGCTTTTCGCTGAGCTGACCGGTTTGCGGGTCATAGGAAATCCCGCTGGAAATACGGCAGAAGTAGACTTCCGTATTTCCCTCATAACAGGATAAGGATTGATAATCAAGATCAGCGCTGATTTTTTTATCGTTGGGATCTACATCCGGGCTGATGGGAGCGACATCCGCATCGGTCAGAACTTTGAACGCCGCGCCGTCCGCCCAATAATATTCGCCCGATGCGCCATAGCCATAGCCATGTCCATTTGCATCTTCGTTCCAGCGATATTCCACAAAGCCATTCTCGGTGCGGATCTTGTCCAGCCACACCACCTGTCCATAATAGAGGCGCGGCGGAAAATTGTAGGAAATGTGATCTTGCAACCAGGGGGAAGCGACAGTACCTTCATGCGCAAGCTCTACATACGGGACAGTGACCTCCCCCCAGAAGCCAGGTTGTCCCGCCGGGATTTCATTGATCGGTGTATTGGGAAGATTACGAGTGGGCTGAAGAACCGAAGCATAAATGTAGCCCTTGGGGGTTTCCACATAACGCTGGTTGCTTAACCCGTAGAGCACATTGCCTACCACTTCGCGGCCCCATTCCACGAGCGTATCGGCATCGAGCTTGGCAATGGAAGTATTCTGGTTTTGATCGTTCGTCGGACGGCTACGCAGGTCGATCCCCATATCCACCACGCGGCCGATAATTTCACTTTTTGGGAATTCAGGCAAGCGTTTGGGCTCGGAAAAAGTGCCGAGATGGATGGAAGGATAATTACGGAAAGCCATGGACCCCAAACCGGCACCAGCAATTTTGAGAAAGTCGCGACGAGAGATGTTTTGATTCATTGATTCACCACAAATGTCATTGCCCCGATTTGCTTAGCAAATCGTGCTTCACCTGCACCCACCGTGCTTTGCTAAGCAAATCATGTGGTGTTAGCAGGGCTGCGATCTAAGGGATGCAATCTTAATTTGAACGGGAGATTGCTCCGACGAACGTACACCGCCTCGCAACACGTGCACCTGGCGCAAGTGCAGGTGTAATATCGGTTGCTAAGGATACCTGCAAACAGGAGGCCCGTCAACGCCCGCGTGAGAGCGGTCTAATCTGTAAAGAATTCATTGAGCGCACGCAGGCAGTTGGCACTCACTTTATGCGCGACATCGTCCTCACAGTACGTGACTTTCGCGCCCGCCTCCTCAAGAACGGCAAGCGAGGCGCGGGCGCGGTCTACAGGGACCGTTTCATCCTTTGTCCCGTGCGTGACGAAAAATGGTTTCCCTTCCAATGGACGCTGTGAGGCAATCTCTTCTAACCCGCTTGGAACAAAACCCGCCAAAATTCCCACTTTGCGAACTCGCTGCGGATACAGGAACGCCAGCGCATTGGCAATTACTGCGCCCTGGCTAAATCCCATCACGTCGAACGTGCTCGCGTCGATGCCCACGGAGGCGGCATACTCGTCTATGAGGTGAATCAACGCCTCAGCGCTCGCGCCCAACTGTTCGAGCGTGTGGCGCTCGGCCGGCGAAGAAGACGCTCCCTCCCGCCATGAGTATCCACTGACCTGATCATTGACCTGCGCTCGATAGGGCGCGCGCGGCGCCACCTGCCAATACGAAGCGGATAGGTTCCGGGCGAAAACCCACATCGAGTTTTCGTCGCCGGTCAGGCCATGGATGAGAAGCATTAACCGGGAAGGCTGTTGAGATGCTTCCCGGATGCGCAACGTCCAACTGTTAAATTCGATCAGACTTGTATTACCGGGGTCGGGCACGTTTGAGGATCCATTCTATGGCAAGAAAGATGGCAAGGATGAGAATGATCGGGAACAAAGCCGCCAGAAGGCACACCAGTCCCATACCGGCCGCGCCCTGTCCATAGATCGCCCAGATCAATGCGACCCCCACAACGAATAACAAAATGAATGCTCCCAGCGCCAAACGCATATTGGTCTCTCTGGAATACTTCCGTAAGTCTCTTCTCAAGCCTTTGCTCCCAGTGCGCGGCGGATGCGATTGTGCAATTTAAATTTTTGCTTTAACTGTGGAAGGATTTCATCCACGGCCGCTTCACCGATTTTCACCACTTCATGTACATTGATGATGTCAAGTGTATCAATATTTCCTAAACGCGGACGAATAATGACAGCCGGTTTATCGACCTCGAGACGATATTCGGCGACGGCCCTGCTGACCAGATCGAGAGAGCGAGCGTATACGTCAAGCATGAGCCCATAACGCATCCTGCTCACCCACTGTACCAGGGTGCGAGGCATAAAAATCGGCATGGGAATGGACCAGGTCTGGGCAGAGTGTCCCATGGGCATGTTCAGGGCGACCGCCACGACCGGCAAACGAGGATTGAGCGAACGCGCTGGCGCCACAGGAACAGGATCGAGCGTTCCACCGTCCACCAGTTCCAGGTCGCCAATATAACGAACGGGAAAGACGGCCGGCATCGCAATCGTCGCCAGGATGGCATCCACCAGACGTCCTCTGGAAAGTAAGACTTCGCTGCCACTTTTCAAATCGGTGGCCGTAACCACGCATGGCATACGCAGTTGTTCGAAGGTCCGCTCGCCAAGGAAATCTTCCAACAACTTGGCAACGCCGGCAATACCGATCAGGGAAGGTGCATCCTTGGGTTTATGACCGTAAAATTTTCGCTGATCGAGCGCGGCAAACATTTCCTCGAGATCGTTTGGCCGATAACCGGCAGCATAGAGCACGGCAATAATGCCGCCGAAGCTCGTCCCCGCAACCCCCTTGATCCGGAAGCCCTCCTGTTCAAGGCGACGAATGACCCCGATGTGGGCATTTCCTCTGGCTCCTCCGCCTCCAAGTGCAAGTGTAATATCCATAGCTCCAATTCCAGTCTAAGTACTCATAAAGTTTTTAATATGATTAACGGATTTTTAGGATAAGTATTACTTTCGAAAGCCCTCGACCAAACCTACAAAGCAGAAGAGGGCTCAGGATATGCTTTTCTTACGAATTCCACCACTAGAAGTTGCCTGTAAACGGCTATAGTGCTGTCTCGGGAAGGATAGCATGTAAAGCGTGCAGTAAGCTGTCCACATCATTTTGGTCGTTGTAGCCCTGGATCGATATGCGGATGAACTGTTGATCCTGCCACTGCACCAGGGGTACTTCGATTCTGTACTCGTCATAAAGACGGCTTTTCAGCACCGCCAGGTTGGATGGCGGAAGTGGGGCAATCGCCATCTGGTGGTAGAAACCAGAGTCAAACCTATACGGTGGTTGCAAGCCGGTCAACTCGCAAACACGCTCCAGCGCCTGCCGCAGCAGTGCGTGACATTCACGGCGAACCTGTTCCCAATGATGTTCTCTCATGAATTGAATCGCCAGGGGGACTGCCAGGGCCGCGGTGGGGTCCTTCGTTCCGGTCCACTGCAAAAGGTCGATAAAACGCGAGCCGGTCGCGGTCTCCGGTGTGGGCTGGTATCCCCAACTGACCACGAAAGGCTCGACCCGATCCTGGACTTCCCGTCTCACAAATAGAAAAGCGGCACCCTTCGGCGCCAGCATCCATTTATGGCAGTTCCCAAAAGCAACGTCGGCGCCAAGCTGCTCTAAATCGACAGGCATCTGCCCGGGGGAATGAGCCGCATCTACAATGGAAAGGATTCCCAGTTCACGGGCGCGACGGCAAATCTCTTCCACCGGCAAACATAGCGCGGTGGGCGAGGTGATATGACTGAGATACACAACTTTTGTGCGCGTTGTAATCCCTTTAAGAAATTGTTCCAGGATGTCTTCGTTGGAATTAGTAGGCAAAGGTATCGGCTGGTGAATATACCGGGCACCCGCTTTCTGGCATAGAAATTCCCACGTGTAATCACAGGCGCCATATTCGTGATCGGTCGTGAGAACTTCATCGCCGGGCTGTAAGCGCAAGGAGTGGGCGATGATGTTTACACCGTGCGTTGCGTTCGGAATGTATACCAAATCATTTGGATCTGCATTTAAGTATTCACCCAATGCAACCCGTGACTCAAGCAGCAGTCCATCTAATTCGCGGCCTAAGAATAAAACCGGCTGGCGTTCCAGACGGAGCTGCCAAGTTTGGTACGCATCAAACACCGGTTTGGGAGTCGCGCCAAACGAGCCGTGATTGAGGAAAACAAC
>JBKPQD010000016.1:0-4521 GCA_046733915.1 Chloroflexota bacterium | reverse complement strand
TAATTCGATTGTCACCGGCGCATCCGAGAAAGGCACATGGGTCCGGATTCTCAATATCCCCGTCGAAGGCAAGCTGGTGGAAGGATTCGAGGGATTGGATGTTGGCGAACGTGTCCTGGTGCAGTTGATCGATACCAACGTCGAGCAGGGTTATATTGATTTCAAAAAAAGTCCGTTCATCCCGCGAGGGATAAGGAGAGTCGGACGAAAAACAGGTTGGTTTGTGGATTGACCATCGCAAACCGATTATCGTGATCATTACAGACGATGGGGAAGAAATAAAAAAGATAGCATCAAAGCGGTAAAAAAGGGCTGTCCTGAAAAGAGAACAGCCCTTTTTGATTCTTTGATTTATCGAGCCGTCATCTAATTATCTAACGCACATCTACGAGTACGGCACCTACCACAATACGATGAAGATATGAGCCGGTCTTTTCATCATACGTATCACAGGTGATAAGAGTCAGGAAAGACTTATCTTCATGTTTCATGACACTGGCATCATTGGGCTGCACAAGAGCATTCGATACAACTTTATAAGTATAGCGATACCCCGAACCATACACAAAGATGTATTCTCCAATACCAAGCGATTTCAAGTGGAAGAACACGCCGGGTTTTCCATCTGTGTTGACAACATGCCCTGTAAGCACACTGTTCCCCTTCCACGTGGGATAGGCAGTTCCGTTCAACCATCCCACCTGATCCTGCAGCCAGGAAACGTCCCAGCTCCCTTGCTTTGACTCGACGCCTACAATGGACGAATTCACCTTGAGAACAGGAATTTCAATTGTAAGGCTTGTCGCATCATACGCAGCAGGAGAGGATCGATCCAGCTTGGTAATCATATCCGGAGCAAAACCCGTTAGCGGAATGATGAATCCGTGAGCAGCTACAGGCGATTTCTTTTTGTTTTTATTGTTACCCCCACCTTCATCCGACTTGGCTTTCACTACCAATGTATCCGTGGCAATACTGTGATTCGTCGCGCCTTGACCCGAGCTGAGGGTTCCGGCTGGAATCGTATTTTGGTAAGTTCCAGGAGTATTGCCAGTAACGCTGACTACAATACTGCAGGATGAACTCGCGACCAGGTTTCCATTCGTTAATTCAATAATTTGAGTTCCTGGCAGGGCTAATAAGGCCCCACCACAGTTATTGGTGGGTGCAGGCGCGGGCGGATTGGCAATAACAAGACCTGCGGGAAGAATTCCGGGAAGGGTATCCTTTAATCCCATTCCACTCAGCGCAACGTTTCCAGTGTTCTGGATGGTAATCGTGAGCAATGAGTAAGAGCCAGCAGTAATTGGATTGGAAGAAAAAACCTTGCTAACGCTCGCGCCCGGTAAATTGGTCAACGATGCCTCTGCCGGATCTGGATTACTTGCTCCGTTCAACGTCGTTACTGCATGGGCGGGAATGATATTCGTCAGATTTCCGTTGACGGTCATTGTTGCGCTGAGGGTCAATGTACAGGTGCCGGACGCAGGAAGGCTACCACCACTATATGAGAAGGAACTGGCTCCGGAAATCCCGCTTAGGGTCCCTCCACAAGTGCCCACGTTGAAGTTCAGAGGATTTGCAAGGATCATCCCACTCGGCATATTGTCCGTAAATGCGATTTCCGTCAGCGCAACCGTACCGGGGTTGATCAACTGGATGCTCATCGTTGAAGCGGCGCCGCCAAAGACCGTCAGTGGGTCAAAACCCTTGACCATAGTAATAGACAACTTACTGGCGCCAGCAACAGTCAAAGTTGAGGTCAGGTTACTCGCAGGAGCTCGGTTTTCGGAATTGGTGATGTTTGCCGGAGAAATAGTATTGGTATGCAAACCCAGTGTACTGCTGCGTACATAAACATCGATTCTGCATCGTTGGCTGGCAAGGATTTCGCCATTCGTCAGAGAAATGGTCGTTGCGCCGTTGGGAGCATCCAACACAGCTGCCGCACCACAGCCAGTGACCGTTGGAGAAGTTGAATTACTCACCGTCACACTAGCAGGCAGGTTATCTGTGACCGAAAAATTGGTCAGGTTTGTGTCACTTGGCGCGAAGATATCGATTCTCAATCTGGAGTTGCTACCTGCTGTAATCGTGGAAGGTGAAAATGACTTTATACCTGTCACATCAGTCCCACTGACAATCACATTGGCACTTGCCGGACGCAGGTTGCCAGGGCCCTGATTGGTTGTCAGACCGCCAGCCGGGATGGTATTTGTAAAAGTCCCGGAGGATGTGCCCCCTGGAGCAGTGACCTGAACCGAGATCGTACAGGTTCCGAGGGCTGTTGGGCTTCCGGCAGGAATAGTGCCACCGGCAAAGTGAATACTGGTCGATGTTGTGGAAATTGTCCCACCACACGTATTTGCCGTAACATTGACAACAGTCAGCGGAGCCGGCAAATTATCTGTAAAGTCCACACCCGTGTAGGGAGAAGCCGTCGGATTCTGCAAAGTGATGATCAGCGTGGTCGTTCCTCCTGCGGAAAAAGTGGAGGGTGAAAACCGTTTGGCAATGCCAACTTCCTGTGCACGTAGCCGTGCGATTGCGTCAGTTGCGTTCGTAAGACCTTGCTGCGTCTGGAGCGAGTTGGCAGGGATCGTGTTGGTGTAAGCTCCTTGTACATTCGAGGTGACATTCACAGTGATTGTACAGGTTGAATGGGGTGCAATTGTGCCGTTGTTCAGCGACACCGATGTGCCACCACTGACAGCGGTCAACGAGGCTGAGGCTCCACAGCCTGTCAACGTTGGGGAAACCGGATTGGTCAGAATGACAGCAGCAGGGAGGTTATCCGTCAGTGAGACCTGGGTCAAAGCCGTACTCGGTTCATTATTTCTGATCACGATAGAAAGCTGGCTGGTTCCCCCCGCCCAAATTGTACCCGGGCTAAAACTCTTGCTTACTGCGGGAATTGGACTGCTGCCAACGTTCAAAGTCGCGCTGGCAGGGCTCGTGTTGGTAATATTGGTGCCTTCTCCTGTGGAAGTTAGCGCGCCAGCCGGAATGGTATTGATAAGGTTTCCTGCGGTGGTTGAAGTCACATTGATTGAGACGGTACATGACCCAGGAGTGATGCCAAGCTGGGCAGGGACAGTGCCTCCGCCCAATGAAAAATTGGTCGAACCGGCTACCGCCGTCACGGAGCCTCCACAGGAATTGGTTAATCCCACAGGGCTAGCAATGGCAAGTCCAGGCTGAACCCCGATCAAATTATCAGACCAGGAAGCATTGATCAACTGAAACGCATTGGGATTATAGATGGTCACACTGAGGCGGGATATTCCACCAGCGGCAATAGAGATCGGCGAAAAACTCTTGTTCATTTCTGCCGGGAACGATAAGACTTGAGCAGCCGCAGCTTCCCGCGGATTCAAAAGGATTGAAACAATCAGTATCCCCACGAGAAAAGGTACGACTGTTTTTTGCATTTTTTATCCTTTTTCGTGCAACGACTAAATAAAAAAGACACTGAGACCTGTTTCGCCTTTATTGCATCACTGCTTTTTTCGAATGAACTGCCATGCAATCAAGTTTTAAAAGTCCTGACATCATTGTATATACGAAGGGGCAAGAAATGGGCAATCGCGTAAGCGGTTTGAACAATAACTCTTTGGTATCAATTCGGCTCACAGCTCCGCGATGATTTTGGCGCGTTGATCCCGGTATTCTGTATCCGTTATGAGCTTCCTATTGTGCAATTTCTCGATTTCTGTAAGTCGATCGGCAACGCTCGCTGTTGAAACAGAAGCAGAGCCACCGGCAGTAATGCCCGCAGCGACCGGATAAACAGCAGACCGCAAGATGATGTCATTTGGTTGTAAATTAGGGCTGCCATTCGTGAGGTATACAATCGGAATTGCATTGCCATTTTTTAGAAGAAGAAACTTGGTAGGAAATCGTGGACCTATTCCCGCCAGATCAGTGATATCTTTGGTTTGCTGCGAGGTAAAACGGGTCTGATCAATTATCCCTAATTCCACGCAGGCGAAATCCCATAAAGTATCTGTAGCAGCTTGAACTCGATGAAATGTATAATAAACCTGATCATCTGTATAATATTCTGTACCGTTTACGGTCTTTTGAACGAGAGGCATCTTAATCTCCTTTGTAATAAGCGAAGGCGGAGCAACTTCGTGTTTTGCAGCTCCCGACCCAGTACGCGGCTTATATATATACTGATGGTACAACAAACACGCGGAAGCCACATCCCCCGAACGGGGAGAACTTGCCTCCGCCACCTGGGGGAGAGCCTCTGCGACGCGCGTTGCGCGCTCAGTTCCAACTAGATAGATACCCACACTATCGTTCGGATATCATGATTCCTCACCCATTTATCGACTTTTCCAAGAAATCTAACATGGTTTACGATAATTACCAGCACTTAATATCAGATCAATCTAGTTTTCCATCTATGATCAGGAGTGGTATAGCGATAAACGATTTCCGGTCTGTTGACAGGTAGATGCAGCATCGGATCAACAGCGTTGATGCTTATTGCTCCCCATATCATCGTGAAGA
>JBKPQD010000015.1:0-5603 GCA_046733915.1 Chloroflexota bacterium | reverse complement strand
GTCCAGCAGGCTGATAATGTTGGCGTTAAAGCTCGGGTCCATGCTATATCCATATGAACCGTAGCCATATAGCAGCGCGGGATTATTCCCAGTCTGCTCTAAGCCTTTTTTGTGGACAAGCGACATGGGGATTTGAGTCCCATCCTCCGCGGTGGCATAGGTCCGCGCAGACACATATTGCGTGGCGTCGTATCCACTCGGAATTTCGTCCTGCTTTACCGTAGTCCATGTCCTGGTTTTGATGTTGTAGTCCACGACCGAGTTTGGCGTGACAAGCGAGGTATAGATAAAGCGCAGCACATCTGTTTTGTTCTCAGGGTTGCGCATCGGGAAGATGTTGTAGACCGGTTCGGGGAACGCGATATTCCAAGCGTTCGTCAACCCATCCAGATCGGAGATGCGGATTTGTTTGAAGCCGTGCTTTCGCTCATAAAGCACAAAGAAGTCTTCGAATGCATCCATGCCGGTGATCAGCGTATCGGCACGGTGTGGAATAATTTCCTGCCAGTTTTCCTTGGTGGTGGCATGGAGTGGGGTACGCATCAGCTTGAAGTTTTGGGCATTCTCATTTGTGATGACAAAGAACTGATCGCCGGCATGTTCCACGTCATATTCGATACCCGGAACGCGCGGTTGGAATACCTGGAACTCGTTGCTCGTGCCATCATTCGGCAGAATCCTCCATTCATCGGTGGTCGTGGAATGCATATGAGCAAAGAGATAGGACTTGCTCCGGCTCTGGCTCAGCCATAAGAAGTACGTCTCGTCCTTTTCTTCGAGCAGCAAGGCATCCTGCTCTGGATTCTCGCCGAGAACGTGCCGGTAAATACGATACGGTCGCAGGGCAGCATCCCGCGTCAGATAGAAGAAGCTCGACCCGTCACGAGCCCACTCGATCCCGGAATGGCCGTAGACGTCTCCATAGGTATGCGGAATCGTTTCGGGCAGGAGCTCACCCGTAGCCAGATCTTTTATGTAAATCGTGCAAATTTCCGTGCCATCGGCATCGACGGAATAAGCGAGTTTATTTGCATCCGGGCTGATGGCGAAGGAGCCGACCCGGCAAAAGTCGCTACTGCCTGCCAGGGCATTTTGATCGAGCAGGATTTGCTCCGCGGCGTCGGCGGACAATTTTTTGCGGCAATAGAAGGGATATTGCTTCCCGGCTTCATAGCGCGTGTAGTAGATGTAATCGCCGTCCTTTTCGGGAGCCGAGGAGTCGTCCTCCTTGATGCGGCCCTTCATCTCCTGAAATAGCTGTTCCTGCAGTTGTTTTGTGTGTCCGGTTACCTCTTCAAAGTAATCCTGTTCGGCGTGGAGATACTTGAGCACTTCGGGATCTTCACGATAGCGCATCCAGAAATAATCATCGAAGCGAGTCCGCCCATGTTGGGTGATCTCTTTTGGGATTTTAGGTGCAACCGGGAATGTCGCCATTTATATCCTCCTTAGCATCTCGGGAATATGAAAATTATAACCGCACAGCCCATGCTTGCACTGTGCGGTTTGGAGCTTAGCTTTTTTCTGCGTGTGGCCGGCGCTTGCCGAACGTTTCCAGTTTGACGATGCGTGCCTTGTCTCGAATTCGCCAGGGCACAATTTGCCTGGCGTGTTCGCGGTTATCCGTTTCAATGATCGCCCATCCGCAATGCGCGCCGTCATGACAACCCCATTCGAAGTGATGAAGATAGCCCGCCGCGTGAATCTCTTTAATAATCGAGTCACAGTCCCCCGCATCGTGCGGCGATTCGACAAGATAACGGTCCATGTCACCTCTCCTTATTGCAGAACGGATAAATCTTGTCGAATTATACTCTCCGTATTCTGAAGTTCAATAGGACGAAGGACGGCCTCGCCCTGGACGGAGGCAGTGATCCCGCATAAGCGGTCGATCAGAAAGGCGTAATCTATGGCAACTTCCTTCAAGCTATCATAACGGCCGCTGGCACCGGCATGGCCGGAGGAAAAATTGGTTTGCAGCAGTAAAAGGTTATTATCCGTTTTGATCTCGCGCAGTTTGGCGGCGAACTTTGCCGGCTCCCAATAGGCGACGCGCGGATCGTTCAATCCGGTCGTAATGAGCATGTGGGGATATTCCACCGGCCGGACGTTGTCATAGGGTGAGTACGACAGCATATATTTGTAGGATTCGAAATCCTCCGGGTTGCCCCATTCATCATATTCGAGCGTCGTCAACGGGATGGTTGGATCACTCATCGTCGTGATCACATCGACAAAGGCGACTTTGGCAATGACTGCCTTAAATAAATCGGGCCGCATGGTCAGACAAGCGCTGACGAGGAGTCCGCCGGCCGAGGCACCTTCGATGGCAAGTTTTTCCTTGGAAGTGAAGCCTTCTTTGATCAGATGCTCCGCGCAGGCAATAAAATCGTTGAAAGAATTCTTCTTGTTAAACAGTTTGCCGTCTTCATACCAGGCGCGGCCCAGATCGGAGCCGCCGCGAATATGCCCGATGGCGAAAACAAATCCACGGTCCAGCAACGAGAAGCGCCGCGAGTTGAAATCCGCGTCGATCGCTGCGCCATAAGCCCCGTAGCCGTACAGGAGCGCGGGGTTGTTGCCATCCCGGACCAAATCTTTCTTATACACCAGCGAAATGGGGATGAGGCTTCCATCCGCCGCGGTGGCATAAATCCGTTCGGAGACGTACTGGGAAATATCATAGCCGGTGGGAATTTCCTCCTGCTTGACCAGCGACCATTCGCCGGTATCCAGGTGGTAATCGACGACCGATGGCGGCGTGATCAACGACGAATAGCGGAAGCGCAAAATATTCGTGTCGTAATTGGGGTTGGATTCCCAGTCAATGTTGTAGGTGGGCTCGGGAAACTGCACGTACCGGGCACCGTCGTTCGCGCCGATGATGCGGATCTGGCGCAGTGCATTCTTGCGCTCATACAGGATGACATGGTTCTTGAAGGCGTCGACATAATCGAGCAACACATCCTCGCGGTGGGGGATCACTTCCTGCCAGTAGTCCAGCTCCGGGTGTTGCACGCTGGCTTTTACCAGACGAAAGTTTTTTGCCAGATAATTCGTGACAATATAAAAATACCCCTCCTGATGGGTCGGGAAATATTCAACCCCATCCTTTCGCGGCGACAGCACACGCAATTCTCCGGAGGGTTGCTCCGCAGAAAGAAAGCGTGTTTCCGTGGCGCGCGTGCTATGGTGGTGCGTCAGGATAAAGGTGTCATCGCGCGTTTTTTGAATAAATATGGAATACGCTTCATCGTCCTCTTGGAAAATCAGCGTATCCTGCGATTCGTCTGTGCCAATTTTGTGGCTAAATAATCGATACGGTCGTTCGGCTTCATCGAGAGTGATGTAAAACACGGTTGCGCTATCGTTCGCCCACTCCACGCCGGTATGAAAGTAAACACTGCTAAATGTGTTTTCAATGGCTTCCGGGTAGATGACCTGACTTGCTAGGTCTTTGATATAGAGGGTGTAGACCTCTGTCCCTTCCACGTCCACGGAATAGGCAAGCTTCTTCCCATCGGGGCTGACGATGAGTGCGCCCACACTGCAAAATGATTTTCCCTCGGCGAGCAGATTCTGGTCGAGCAAAATCTCCTCGGAACTTTCCGGTGATTCATGTTTCCGACAGTAAATCGGGTATTGATGCGCCTCTTCCATACGGGTGTAATAGATATACTCACCGCGTTTCTCCGGGACGGTGGAGTCTGTTTCCTTGATGCGTCCCTTCATCTCGGCGTACAGCAAATCCTGCAGTGGCTTGGTGTGACCCATCACTTCCTCGAGATAATCGCTTTCTGCGCGTAGATATCTCAGCACTTCAGGATCCTCGCGATTTCTCATCCAGTAATAGTTGTCGATGCGGGTTTCGCCGTGCTGGGTGATCAGGTGGGGGCGTTTGGGTGCCCTGGGGAAGTAAGACATAGTTAACCTCTCAAATTTAGGGTACAGGTGGATAAAAAGTATTTAGTTTTGGGGCTACAAGATGAATAGAAGGGTAAGAAAACCCAACCGCAATACGGAAAGACTCCTTGGGTCACGTGGAATTTCGTATATGCAATTGTCAGCCGAAGCCGTGAAACGGGGGCAGGGCAGCATTATAGCAGGTCAAGATTAAAGCCGAGCTTAGACCGGATTAGAGACAAATCCCCCATTGGATTTAGCTTCTCCACACAAAAGCCCTGCCAAAATTTGCAAACGTTGGCAGGGCTGGCTCTCAATGTACAGCCTGGGTCTGATAAATTTTTGCGATCACTTCTTCCAGAGGGGGATCCGAGATGGTGATATCAACCACACTACCCGCGTCCGTGACATGTGCGAGCACTTTTTCTACGGATGTTTTCTGGGTATCGAAACGCAATTTCACGCCGTAATGTCCCACCTTGAGAAGTTCGACCCCATCCAGTGAAAAGTTTGCCGGCACTTCTTCGGCATAACGCACTTCTACCAATTTCGACGTGAGGAACTTGCGCTTCAGGTTCGATACTTTATCCTCGTAGACGATCTGGCCGTGGTTGATGACGATGACGCGGCGACATAACGCTTCCAGATCGCCTGCGTCGTGCGAGGTGAGCAGCACCCCGACGTTTTCGAGCCGCGCCATTTCACGGATCGCGTCGCGGATGTGCTGCTTCGCTACCACATCCAGTCCGATAGACGGCTCGTCAAGCAGAATCAGCTTGGGGCGATGAAGGAGCGAAGCCGCCACCTCACAGCGCATCCGTTGTCCCAGCGAAAGCTTGCGGACCGGAGTCTCCAGTAGATCCCCGATTTCAAATGCTTCAGAAAGCTGACCGATGCGCAGCTTCGTATCGCGGTCGTCCATCTCGAAAATTTTTCCGAAGAGCGTGAATGTGTCCATCGCGGGGAGGTGGTACCAGAGCTGTGGGCGCTGGCCGAACACCGTGCCGATATGATAGGCAAGCTTCTGACGATCCTTCCAAGGAATGTAACCGAGCACCTTCGCTTGCCCGCCCGTGGGATGCAGGATACCCGTCAGTATCTTGATCGTTGTCGATTTGCCGGCACCGTTTGGACCGATAAAGCCAAGCAACTCCCCTGCATCCATCTGGAAGGATAGGCCGCGCACTGCCTCGACGGCAGTGTATTGCGGTGTGAACAGCGAGCGCACCGAACCGCCCATCCCGGCTGCTTTGCGCTTGGTCTGAAATGTTTTCTGGAGATTGGAAACTTCAATGGCAGGCATGAGGATATTGTAGTCGAAGGGATGTTACCCGTCTAATAAAACTTTGTTTTCGGAAGCAAACTGGAGTATCCTTGCGAGAAAACGTCGAAGGCGGTTCAAATTATGGATCCATGTTTTTGGAAAGGAGACGATATGCGTTTACAAGGTAAGAAGATTGCTACTCTAGTTGCAGAAGGCGTCGAAGATCTGGAATACTATATACCGATGATGCGCTTGCAGGAGGAGGGTGCACACGTGCTGACAGCGGCCCTCGAAATCAAGCCGATCCATGGGAAGAATGGTTTGGAAATTACACCGGAAACAAAAATCGACTCGTTGAGCGCTGACGATCTCTTCGCTTTGATTATCCCGGGTGGCTGGGCGCCAGATAAGCTGCGTCGACATGCGGCTGTGAAAG
>JBKPQD010000014.1:0-7426 GCA_046733915.1 Chloroflexota bacterium | reverse complement strand
GTTGGCTTTAATCACATTGCCGATTACATGATGACGGAAGATGTGCTGATCGGCGGCGAAGAGTCGGGCGGCATCTCCTTCAAGGGACATATTCCCGAGGGCGACGGCCCCATTATGGGCTTGCTGCTCGTGGAAATGATTGCCGAATCTGGAAAGACGCTGCAGGGCCTGGTGGAAGATCTGTTGGCTGATGTTGGACCTGCCTTCTACGAGCGGACTGACCTGCGCTTGAGTCGCCCCGTCGCCAAGGCGGAGATGACCGAATTTCTAACGGATCAGGCTCCGGTGGGAATCGGCACTGAAAAAGTGATCGAAATCAGCCAACGCGATGGCGTCAAATACATTATGTCGGATGACTCGTGGCTGCTGATCCGTCCTTCCGGTACGGAACCAGTTCTACGCGTATATGCCGAGGGCCGCTCGCACGACATGGTCAAGGCCCTGCTTGGGTACGGAGAACAGGTTGCCAAGACTGTCGTTTAATAATTATGTCACGCTGGGCGAAGTGAGGCATTCCGCCGCGAAGCGACGAGATCCTTCGGTCGCAACGCTTCCTCAGGGTGATATGCTGATAAGGAGTTCCCTGTGGCAGAAGAGATTGTCATCTTTGATATCGACGGCACTCTCGCAGATATCTCGGAACGCATCCATCACATCAAAAGAAAGCCCAAGAACTGGAATGCCTTTAATGCAGGGATGGCACAGGATAAAGCCATTCATTCGATGGTGAGGCTTTGCAACGTCTTGTATGCGTCCGGTCTGAACATTATTTTGTGTTCTGGGCGCAATGAACAGAATCGGCCAGAGACAGTGGAATGGCTCCGTCGCCAGGGCGTCAATTATCACGAGCTGTTACTCCGCCGGGACCAAGATTACCGCCCGGATTCGGTCGTAAAGCGGGAATTGATACAAAATCTGGATAAGAACAGAATCTTATTTGTTGTCGAGGATCGCAGTCGAGTCGTGGAAATGTGGCGTTCCGAAGGGCTTGTCTGTTTACAATGTGCGCCGGGGGAGTTTTAAATACGGTCCAGCTGCTTGGAATCAATTCCGAGCGCCGAAGGATTCGGATTTACTCCGTACAACACCTTCATACTCCCTTGGCGAGAAAATTTCGTCTCGAAGAAAAATTCGAATATTTCCGCCAGGATCACTTTTATTCCCACCCACATCGAATGACGCATAATCTGACGATAATGTGGGTCTTTGGCAAACAATAGTCGCCGCAATGCTCGAGGGCGCAGGTGGAAGAGCATTTCCGTCAATTTAACTCCGATAAATAAACCGATTGGCGTGAGATGGCGCGTGGCAAGCACCTGATTTCGATACGACCATTTATCCTGGTCGGTTTGGATAATATCGTACGGGTCTGTCTCTTTTCCCTGGGCTGTCCAGAAATGTGGCGTAAGATACATAGCATTGAGAATATCCGAGTCCAATTCGAGCAAGCCTTTGAATTTTTCGAAGATCGTTTTCCAGCTTTCTTCTTCCAGGCCATAAATAATATTCGTCAGGCTGACGATATTGTTGTCACGTAAAAGTTGGACTGCTCCTTTGGATATTTCAAAGGGATTGTTCTTGCGAATACTCTCAATGACATCATCTTTGAGCGATTCAACTCCCATGACGATGTAATCCACGCCAGCCTGCTTGTAAAGCGGAATGAAATCCGCATCGCGTACCACGTCGGCAGCAGTCATATTGAGATTAAGAGAAAGCCCCAGGTCTGCTTCGACAATCATTTCCAAAACCTGTTTTGCAACCTCCTGATTGGCGGCAAAATTTTCATCCGCGAACCAAACGATCTTTACGCCATATTGATTTCTTAGAATCTTCAATTGCTCCACGATATTCTGCGGACTACGATGCCGCCACTTTTTCCAGAACATCCATTGACCACAGTAACTACAGGTGAGAGTGCAACCGCGGCTGAATTGCACTCCTGCCGCAGGCTGGAAGCCAAACATTGTGTAATGCGGCCAATCCACGAGTTCCCAGCCGGGACGATATTCATCCAAATTTCTGATCGGCGTACGTGAACGGTTGACAATGATGTCCTCCCCGGAACGCCAGGTAATGCCGTCCACGTAGCGCAGGTCTTCGGTCTGCTCCCACGTGCGAATCAGCCCAACGATGGTTTGCTCGCCTTCTCCGCGCACGATCACATCGATCTCCTGACACTCCGCCATCACAACCCGATCGGCATAGGTAGGATAAACGCCACCATAGATGACACGTATCTGTGGTAGTTGTCTGTGAACTGCTCGTATCGTTTCCAAGGCAGTCTTGTGGGCTGCCGTGGAGCCGGCATGGCCCAGAAGAATATAATCTGCTTCGAAACTGGAAATATCTTTGATTAGTTTTTCAAACGACCACCCATACAGATCATGATCGATCAGCTTTACGGAAAATCCTGCATCGAGTAGGGGTCCCCCAATACAAACCAGTCCCAGCGGAATCAGATAGCCCAGGCCGTGTTCATTGACAATAAAATGGCGCGCCGGATTGATCAGCACAACTCTCCCAGACATATCGCCTCCGTATTTATTGGACTTTTTAGATATGATTTATTGTGAATTTTATCACTATAAAGGCGTTTGTCAAGGATTAAAAAGAAAGACCCTAAGGACGTGGGATCCTTAGGGTCTCGTACATTACAACTGCCTATTGGGTCGGTGAAACTCGTAATCGTCTCACGAGGAAGATCACCACAACCAAAGCAATCGCCAGTAATAACAAGCCCGGTGCGCCAATGTCATCGGCAAATCCGGTGTTGGGCAGCGCGGTGGATGTGACGATCACTGTTTGTGTGGAGACGGCGATTTGCGTGAACGCGGCACCGACCGTCGCCGTAGCAGGATTGGATGTAGGTGAAACTGTAGCTGTCGCCTGGGCGATGACAGGTGTGTTCGTCGGAGGAACCGTGTTCGTCACCGCCGCAGTCTGCGTTAGTGCCTGCACGGCAGAGGTGGCTGTGAGTCCGGCCTGAATGGTGGCAGCCTGCGCTGTCGCTTGTTGCAGTGCAGTTGCCTCCGTTTGTTGGTTATTGCTTCGTGTAAAGAGGATGTATCCGACCCCACAGAGGAGTGCTAACAAAATAAGACCGCCGAGGGCACCAGCGACAATCAAGAACGTGCGATTACTGGCTTCCTCCGGCGGAGTTTCTTCAACAAAGGTATCATCATCGAAATTCGACATGGTGCACTCTCCTCATCCGTTGATTAGATTCTATCGCTCCTGACCGAACGTGTTGCATGTAAAAAACAATTCCGGGCAAAAAGATTGTTGGCGCAGGGATTCATACGCCACTCGAATTATCCCACAAGTTCAAGATTTACCAAAGGCACGATCACGTTCTCGCCATTCTCAAGCTTCACATCTGCGGCTGATGCACGTAGTCCGCTGGGCAGCAGACTGAGGCCGGAAGGCAGATTGGAAATCGTTCCGATCATTCCGGCGTGGGGCGGACGCCGCATCCGGACCTGCTGACCGGCAGCGAACGGCTCATACTGAGTCGGTTCTGCCGGTTCATTGGAAATGGGCAGAGGAATGATCACTTCGGGACGGCTGCCGGTATAACGATCAAAGTGTTCCGCATTGACCGTTGCTTCGCGTTTGTTGTTCGTGGTCAAAAGTTTGAAGGCGGCAGAATTCATCGGAATTGCTCCGAAGCCTTCCGTCACCATCATGGGAAAGCGCATTTGATAAGCGGTCTGCAACAGGGAGGAAGGCATGCTTGAAAGGATCAAGCCGCGCACCGGAAGTTCGGCGGCAGCCTTCAACGTTTCCACATCGCGGATCTGACCACCCAGGATGACCGATCCGCGCAGACTCACATCGAGACGGCCTGCACTCAGCACATCGTCGGGGTTTTCAAGTAGATTCACCATCAGGCCATTGTCGATACGTCCATTGCCCCACACACCCTGTACAAGTGCGCCCGCCGTTCGTATGACCACACCTCGATCTGGAATTACTTGCGACACGAGACCTGGCAAGCCGGCGCGCAATTCCACGCGCGTGTCACCAACTTCCATTAATACCTGTCCGCTGCCTACGATCATCACACGACCGGGCCGCGGCGCTTTGACGGAACGAGCAAAGAGACCGCTGCTTTCAGCAATGACCGCACCCTCTGTTAACTTGTCGCCTTCCTGCACGCGGATCAATTTGTCGGCGGCAGCGGCAGAGATTCCGAAGGTTCGGGCAACATCGAGCAGTACATGCTCACGGGCAAAGGTGGCTTCGGCGATCACATCCGTTGGATTGACGCGCTGGTTTACATGAACATTCACTTTGCCGGGCACAGGCAGCAGGCGTTCCCGGACAATCGTTGTCAAGGGCAGTATATGTGTGATCGGTGCCAGCATCTTACCCTCCCACCGCGTACGACCATCTCTTCATCAGTTCGCGTCTTCGAACTGGGTCCGCGGGGAGATTAAGCGGGCGTCCGCGCGCATCAATGACCACGCCCAGCGCGCCGCCTGTCACCGTGGTAGCTCCGCTCTTTCCGGCACCTAGGCCTGCATCGGCGCGACGAAGCGGCTGCAAGCTGAGACGGGCGCTTTGTCCACTTGGGAGAGGCAGAATCTCTAGTCCGCCCGATTTGACCTCAGCCCGCGCTTCGGTACCGTCGGCATACGTCAGACGAGCGCGCAGGACAGGATCGCCGTAATTCGCGTTGGCGATAACCGAAAGGACTGTGCCGAGCCCAATGAAGGCGCCGGATTCGATCACCTGCACCGGCAGGTAATGATTGCGCGAGGCAGCTGCGCCGAGCATCGGGAGCAGATTATTTTGATCGAGCAGGATCGGAAGGATGCCTACCGGCTGAATGGCATCCAGCAATAAGAGCAGACTCTGTCCAAGTGATGTGCCATCGCTGATCGCGCCTCCCCCGCCGATGATCAGGTCGAACGGCGGCATCTGGTTCGCGCGAGCAGCACGGATGTTGGCAGGGAAATTCTTTTGCGCAAGCCGTACCGATAGATATAAAGCCTGACGCACAATGGCCTGTGCCATCGCCTGTTCATCCTTCGTCGCCGGGATGGCAGCCGGGTAAATGGATTTTTGGAATAAATACTCACGCAATGTATTCGCCGAGATATCCATTTGCAGCCAGCGCATGATGTCTTCCAGGGACGTGTATTGGAGAAACCCCGACAGACTATCGCCCAATCCGAATTGTGGATAGACACCCAGCGTCAAATCGCCATTGAAACCCGCTGCAATCGACATCGCGGATGCACCGGCATTGACGCCCAATAATCCACGCGTCGACTGGTACATCCGGCTCAAAAAGCGGATCATCCGGCCCTGAGCGTATGCGGTCGGCAGGATATTTCCGCCAGACCAGAGAGTTAGCTCGTCCACGCCTTTCATCTGGCGCTCGCGAAGTTTCATTACCAGGGAGGCAAGTTCATGGCTGGCTGGTGCAAGGTCTTCCATCTCGAGCGAAGGTCTTACGTTGGGGCCAATCTGCAGCCTGCCTGCGTGGCTGCCCAGCAATTCCTTCACATCGGGCGCCAAGTTTTGATTGCCCGCATACAAAATCATCGGGCGCTTTTCTTCCGGCATCAAGTAGCATGCGAGGCCAACCGCCTCCAGCATTTTTTGCATCGTGCGAGAGGCACCACCGTTCGTCCCGCCGGTCAGAAGGACCAGGTCCGGTCGGGAGCGGGCAATGCTATCCATTTGCTGATCTGCTTTACGATGATCTGTCAGATCAAGCGTATCCACCACGCGGCTATATGTAGACTCAGCCAGGCGTTGCGCGCTCTGCAACGAGACATCTGAGAGCAGACCGACGACGACTGCTTTGACGGCCGGTCCTGCAGAGACCGTCGCAACAACCGCGTCCACACCGGATCCATCCGGCTGCGAGGGCGCAATCAGGTTACTATCCTGATCGCCAAGCAATGCCGCGCCAGTGACATTCTGCAAATTGATAATCGCCTCGCGCACGCCCAGACCAATGTTCTTGAACGGTGCCTCGGCCGTCGAGGGTGCTTGCCCTGAGGCGACGAAGCGATACTGTCCCTCCACAACGTCAAAGAGCACAGCGCGCGTCATGGTCGTGCCGACATCTATCGCTAAAATCGATTCGTTTTGGACCAGTGACGTGGGCATAAGCTAGAAACCTAAAACTTGTCTTGTGAAATTGATCATCGAACTCAATCGCTCAATCATGGCTGTCAGCGCCGCGACATACACACCAGCAAATAAAACGCCAAGCGTGATTGCAACAAAGAGTCGACCAGACCAGGCGACCCCGCCAAAAATGGGATTTGGCTTGACCGTTCCATCCGCTGCTCGCCTCATTGTGAATTGAAAAGAGGCAAGCGTCAGAACCGTGCCGAGAAGCATGACCGTCCCTTCGAAAAATTTGACAAATGGATTGGCGCCCCCGGCGGAGCCAAGATCGAACGCGTTCATAGCCGCCTGCGCTTGAGGCAGCAGCGTCCCGACCAGCGCCCCACCAACGGCCGCCGCCGCTCCCACACCGACGAGTACAGCCATGGCAAAATTTCCAATCCAGGAAATGCGCGGAGAAAGTTTTGCGAGCAAGGAAATGCTCAAGAGCAACGGAACGATCAAGAGAACCACCTGGTTAAGGTCACCCCATTGCGAAAATAATTTGGGAACCAGCACATCATGCCAGATGACAGCTGCCGCATATCCGGAGGATACACCAATAAAAAGATAAATGGCAAAACGAAATAGAGGATTATCGCCGATCAAATAACTGAAAACCATCAACGTAAGGAGTAAACCGGTCAGGGCAGAGATGGCGTCGATGTTCATGTCTTATGCCTCCCCTGCTTCGACCCGCCGAGAGCGAAAATTGGTCACGAGACTCCACAAACTGCCCAGCACAATGCAAACGATCGCCAGAACCACGCCGACGCCGAACGCATCCCAATAGGAGCGCGCCATGCCCGGGCGATTGTTACTGGCTTCCAGCCGTGCGGCATCCGAGAGGCCGTTGACCAAACCGTTAATCTGTCGCGATGAACTATACGGTTGTAGCATTGGTCCTGCCTGTGCGCTCGAGACAACCAATAATGGCTGGTTGGCGATCGAAGGATCCGCCTGCTTCGCCGTCTGTAATTGCTCGATCCAGGACCGTGCCGAGTCGGCATGATCGGTCAGAAGGACCACTGCAGCATAACCGGAGAACGCACTCGGAATATTGTCGCGCAGGGTTGGCATCGCAGCTTGTGGCGCTTGAACGAAGGAAAGTATGCCAGATTCGCCACCGGGCAGATATCCCAGATTGAAGTAATTGACGCCTTCCTGGTAGACCCAGCCATCCGGGTTGTTTGCGCTCGTGTCGCGGAGCAGGCGGTTCACAAGACCCGGGCCATTTGTGGACGTGGAAATAAATGAAAGATTCGGATGTCGCAGCGCGGCAAGATGATTTAAC
>JBKPQD010000013.1:0-4232 GCA_046733915.1 Chloroflexota bacterium | reverse complement strand
ACTGAATATGGATTATATTGATCTATACCTCATCCACTGGCCCGGCAGCACCGGGACCAATTATGAAGAGACCTTCCGCGGCTTGAACCGGCTCGTGCGGGAAGGGAAAGTGAGGCATCTTGGCGTGAGCAATTTCAAGTTGAAATTGTTGAAGCAGGCTGTGGAATTGTCGGAAACACCCCTGCTGACCAACCAGATCCCTTATCGCCTGCCCGACAAAACCTACGTGGAAAATGGCGTCCTAGACTATTGCCAGCAGAATGACATCCTGGTGACAGCCTATTCACCGGTAAAATTCCGCAATTTGCCTGGAAATAAAACCCTCCGTGCCATCGCGGATGCCCACGCTGCGACGCCCTTTCAAATCGCGCTGGCCTGGCTGGTTGCCCAGCCCCGTGTCATCACGATTCCCATGTCATTCAATCCTCAGCATATCAAGGAAAACTTCGACGCAGCAGATATAGAACTGACGCGGGAAGAGTTCAAAACATTGAGTCATGTATGGTGATACGTGCTAGTAAATCCAAATACTGGAGAAAAACCGTATATCTAGATGAAAGTTGAAGTCCTACCTGAAATTGAGATTATCGAAGAACATGAAGAGGAAACCGAGCTTGAACCGCAGTACCGGATCCTCATTCACAATGACGACGTCACGCCGATGGATTTTGTCGTCCATATCTTGAAAACGATTTTTTACCAGTCGAATCCAAAGGCGTTTGAGATCATGCTGATTGCTCACATCAGCGGGCTGGCGTACGTACAAACTTTGCCCAAATCGGAAGCAGAGAAGCGCATTAACAAGGCACATTTTGCCGCCGGTCTGGAAGGCTACCCTCTGCATTTTTCGATGGAGCCAGAATAACATTGCGGCTGGCTTTGCTGGTTGCATGCACAAAAAAACTAAGATATAGTCAGGAGAATTACATCGTGCCGCATAGTTAAGTAAACCTGGTCATCTGATTCCAGTCTATAAAGTACTTCCAAGAGTTTACTTACGCATGGGGAACATGCGTGAGACAAGCGGCAACAGCACCCGGAGAACTCTACTTTACATGCCAGAACTGACTCGTGGAAAGGGCTTAATCGAACCGTTGCTCGCTGATTTGCGGGCACAGCAAGCCAACAAACTGATCCCTTTCACGTTGCGGGAAGGCCGTATTCTCGATATTGGCTGCGGAACCTATCCCTATTTTCTTGCGCATACCTCCTTTGCTGAAAAGTTTGCAATCGATCAAATTCCCCTAGCTGAAACAACTGCCGCAGAATTGCGCATCGAGTCCTACACCTTGGATCTCGAGCAAAAACCAAAACTGCCGTTTGCGGATGAATTCTTCAACGCAGTCACATTGCTGGCAGTGGTCGAGCACCTTGACCCGGCACTGATGGCCCTGCTTTTCAAGGAAATTTATCGTGTACTCAAACCTGGTGCACTGGTTGTGCTCACCACGCCGGCGGCCTGGTCAGATGGGCTGCTCAAGTTCATGGCACGAGTGCGACTGGTCAGCGCCGAAGAAATTCAGGAGCATGCTTACGCCTACACTCTACCTCTCCTGGGCTGGTACTTCGGTCAGGCAGGTTTTGAAATGTCAAAGGTCCGCTTCGGCTATTTTGAATTTATGCTCAATATGTGGGCGACCGCCCAAAAATAAACGTGAACCAAATTACGACACTTACCCGGATTAATCTTGACGATCTTGTCACCTCATTTGGATGGCAAGACCGACCCATGCTTGCTGCCATGCTCTGCAGATTTTTTACCAAACCGGCGCGTGCATTTGCGAAACAAGTGGTGGAATACGATAACCTGGTGGGTCAGGCGGGTCTCCATGAAGCATCCTGCCAATTTTTGCAGCGCCATTACATCAAAGATCTTCGCGTCTATGGTCGTGAGCATATCCCCAGCAGCGGACCCGTGCTTTTCCTCTCGAACCATCCTGGCATGACCGATACGATCAGCCTCTTCACGGCAATTGGCCGTGCCGACTTGCGTATTATTGCCACACATCGACCTTTTCTGGAGTCCCTGGTCAATATTACGAAACACCTTTCCTACGTCAGCGATGATCCATCCGAACGCGTGCGCGCCGTTCGACAAATCGCATCGCATTTGCGCAGCGGTGGCGCCGCGCTTACCTTTCCCGCCGGAAAAATCGAACCGGATCCTCTTGTCCATCCGGGCGCATTGGATTCTCTCAGGGACTGGACCGACTCTACGGCGGTATTTCTCCGCTTCGCACCAGACACCAAAATTGTCCCGGTTCTGGTGAGCGGGGTCATCTGGGAACGCACCGCCCGTCACTGGCTGACGCGCCTTAAGCAGACCCGTGAAGATCGCGAGAGACTGGCAACGGCGTTGCAATTGCTTGCCATGATCTCCCGCGGTGCCCGCCCGACGACAGTCCACGTGCGCTTTGCAAAGCCCATCACGTTAGAAGAAGTTGGTTCGCTCGAGGCCGACTGCGTCCACGAGAAGCTGATGGAACGGATGCAGTGCTTGATCGAGAATCAAAATAATGGCGAGGGGGTATCCGTACTTTGAGAACCATTCCTCTGCCTGTGAATGCAGGAACAGGAGTGAGGGGTAAAAACAAGTTCCGCACATTCGCACTCCTTCTGATCCTGATTCCATTGCTGTATTTGGCTTTGCGCAACGCGCCCCTTGCCGATATTTGGAACGCTGTCCGCTTCCTGAAGTTCTGGCAAATCACCATACTTGTGGCGATCAATATCAGCATTTATCTGCTGATCACGCTGCGCTGGTGGCTCATTATTCGTGCAGGGAACCAGAAAATTTCTTATTTCCCGCTAGTGCTTATACGCGTGGCGGTATTTGGGATCAGTTATTTCACACTGGGACCGCAGATTGGCGGCGAGCCCTTGCAGGTGTTGTACCTCCAGCGTAAATATGGCATAACCTATACGCGCGCCACGTCCACAGTCATCATGGATAAATTACTGGAGTTCCTGGCGAACTTCTTCTTGCTCGTAATCGGGTTAACGGCAATCGTCCAGGCGGGGATTCTTTCGACAAGCGCCAGCAAGCCGCTCGTGAATCTGCTTCCGGTGGCGGCGATTTTATTATGGCCATTCCTCCACATCGCCCTGATGGTTCGCGGCATATACCCTGTCGGTGCCGGGCTACGCGCCGCCTTTTCCCGATTCGGAAATCCCAAATGGATGCGTTTCGTCATTGCTTCCGAGAAAATGGCAGGCCGCTTCTGCAAGCGCAGCCCGCGCGCACTCTGGATGGCAGCTGGTGCATCGCTGGCAGCCGGTGTGGGGATGATCTCTGAATATGTGCTCATCACCTCCTTCCTAGGAATCGAGCTGCATACCTGGCAAAGCGTTGCGGCGTGGACGACGAGCTGGCTCGCGTTCCTTGTGCCGCTGCCGGGTGGCTTGGGCTCGTTGGAGGCAAGCCAGGTCTTTACTTTGGGCACATTTGGAATTTCTGCTGCCCTGGCAATCGGTGTGACACTCTTGATCCGTGCCCGCGATTTATTGATCGGTGGTTTCGGGTTACTTCTGGCGAGTCGCGGGGTTAAGTAATCCAGGAAATCCATTCGGCACGATTGAATCGTATCAGGAATAAAGGAGACTCTTATGAAACTTACTGGCAAACATTATGCGATCATTTTCTTCACGCTGCTCACCGCAATCCTGCATATCGCCGCAGCGCTCGATAAACAGCTTTTCGCGGAGGGTCCGGATCCTCTGTTTATTCTCAATGGTCTCGGTTATCTCGGTTTACTGGGTGCCTACTTTTTGCCGATCCCATTCTTCCAGCAGAGGCATGAGCTGGTTCGCCGCGGGTTCATCCTTTTCGCGATCGTCACCATTGTGGCATGGCTGGTCATTTGGGTTGGCTTCAGCGTAATTCGAGACGGCATTCCTTTTTTCAGTCACGATTCCGTTTACGGTGTTCCTGCCAAAATTTCCGAAGTGCTTTTGATCTGGCTGTTGTCCACGGACAAGGAAAGTGCATATGCGGTTAAAATGAGGGCGTGAAACGCAAGACTGTATACTTTACCGCGCCGCGGCACGTGGAGCTCCGCGAGGAGGATTTACGTGTTCTCGGCGCGGATGATGTTTTTGTAGAGACGATTTGTTCGGCAATCAGCGCCGGCTCAGAAATGCTTATTTACCAGGGGCGCTTCCCGCGGGACGTTGAAACAGATTCTGTTATTTCAAGTCTGCGCGGCGGCTTCAAGTATCCGATGGTATATGGG
>JBKPQD010000012.1:0-3147 GCA_046733915.1 Chloroflexota bacterium | reverse complement strand
ATCCTGCAGCGAAAGTTCATAAGTATCTGCAACGTCTCGAAGGGTGCAAAACCGTTGTAAGAGGCAGCCCACACAATCTGTATTGCGGCTTCGGAACACCGAGAAAGCCAGGGGCCATTTCTTCAAAATATCTTCAACGGTTAGTTGAGGGTGGAGAATCTGTGTATTCATTGCCCCAACTTTACCCCTTTGTGAAAAATCCCTCTTTGCGCTTGCGCAAATAATAGGAATCAAAAAGCACGCGGGATTCGCGTGCTTCCGCAGCTTGGATCAGTTCCGGTTACCGACTTAACTCTTCGGCGATGCTCACCACGCCATGCGGATTTCGAAGCAGGACGCGCTCGCGGCCTGCTTCCACCAGCCCTTGCCTCTCCCACTCGGATAGGACTCGGCTGACGGTGTAGAGGGTGGTCCCGGACATTTCCGCCAGGTCTTGCCGGGTAAATGACAGCTCAATGCCCCTATCCGTTTTGACTCCCATCTGCGCGGCGAGCCTTAAGAGGACGCGAGCAATACGGCGCTCCACTTTTTCCGTGGCAAGTTCACGGTAGCGTTCCTGCATCTCCTGGATATAGGTGGTCATCATTTTCATTAAGTCGAAGGAAAGATAAGGTCGCGATTCCATCAGTTCACGAAGGTAGTCGCTCTTCACGGCCAGGGCGGTGCTATGCTCCATTGCCTGTGCGCTGGCGGGATACATCGCATTGTCACGGACCGCTCCCAGCGCGCCGAACATCTGCCACTCGTTGATCGTCCGTAAATTGACCTGCTGCCCCGCCGGGTTCGTTTGGATCAACTTGGCGCGCCCGGAAATCAGCACATACAAATAAACAGCCGGGTCACCCTGAAAGAAAAAGAACTCTCCCTCTTCCATGGATCGTTGTATCGAATGTTCGGCAATTAGCTTCAGATCGTCTTCGGTGGCATGTTGAAAAACGCTGACCTGACGAAGGTTCAGGGGGTCGATACTCATCAAGTTATTGTACCCCGAACGGGAAATCTCCATCAAAATGACAAACGTCCTACGGATGCATGACAAGCAGGGATTGACATAGTAACGCTGGCTGATGTATGATTGGCTTTGCCCCACCCCCCTGGGGGGGGTAAGAAATAACGGATTGAGTGTGTCACTAGGTAGGAAGAGGTAACCATGGAAAATGATAGTACCATCCGCAGACTAAAAACAATTGAAGGGCACCTGCGCGGCGTGATCCGCATGGTGGAGGAGGACACGTATTGTATCGACGTGATCCGCCAGATCCAAGCTGTGGAAGCGGCGCTGAACAAAGTAAGCGCCAGAATCTTAGAAGATCACTTGAATTCCTGTGTCATTACCGCGGTTCAGGGCAACGACAAAAAAGAACGTGAACGCGTTCTGAAGGAAATCACGGAAGTATTTGAGATGTCAACAAAAGTGTAGTGCAAGATACGATCTTGTGCCACGCAACAGATAAACTACTTCAAGGAGAAATAGATCATGACCACTGTAACGTATAACGTCCCCGCCATTCATTGCGGACACTGCACACACACGATTGAAATGGAAGTTGGGGAATTGGCAGGCGTCCAGGCTGTAAAGGCTGACCAGGCGACAAAGAAAGTCCAAATCACCTTTGATGCACCCGCCTCAGAAGAGAAAATCAAGGCTTTACTAGCAGAGATCGACTATCCCGCCGAAGGCTTGATTACTTTGTAACATGCAGGTCATGCTTCCAGCATGACACGAAGGAATTGTATGAGCAACACAAAACAACTCACTCTCCCAATCACAGGCATGACCTGCGCCAACTGTGTCGCCACGGTGGAGCGCAATCTCAAGAAATTGGATGGCGTGCAAAGCGCGGTCGTGAACCTTTCCTCCGAACGCGCTACCGTGGATTTTGAACCCACAAAATTGCAGCTCGCGGATGTGATTGCCCGCGTCAATCGCGCAGGTTATGGTGTTGCTACCGGTGAAGCGGACCTCATCATCAAGCGCCTTTCTGACGATAACGATGCACGCCGGCTGGAGAAAGCTCTTTCGAACTTGGAAGGTGTTCTCGAAGCACAGGTGAATTACACGTCTGAAAAAGCACGTGTTAAATATGTTCCCACGATCGTGACACAGGCGGAATTGCGCCGCGCCGTTTCGGTTGCTGGCTTTGAAGCGATGGAGCTTGGCGGGGAGGTGGAAGACGCCGAAGCGAAAGCGCGCGAACAGGAGATCAACGAGCAGCGACGATTATTAATCGTCGGTTTGATTTTCACCGTTCCTTTGTTCCTTTTCGCCATGACACGTGACTTCGGTCTTTTGCCTGCTGCCTTCTATATCATGTCCGGTATGGATGGCATGGCTCGTACGCCCGCGCCATGGACGAACTGGCTCATGCTTGGGCTCGCCCTGCCTGTTCAGTTCTATGTCGGCTGGCAGTATTACGTCGGCGCGTATAAGGCGCTACGCAACAAATCTGCAAACATGGATGTGCTCATTGCGATGGGCTCTTCCGCTGCGTTTTTTTATTCACTTCCCATCACGTTTGGACTGCTGGGCGGACATGTCTATTATGAGACTGCTGCAGTGATCATCACGCTCATCAAGCTTGGTAAGTTTTTGGAAGCGCGCGCCAAGGGACGTACCTCGGAAGCGATCAAGAAATTAATGGGATTGCGTGCAAAGACGGCGCGTGTCGTTCGCGCTGGACAGGAAGTGGACGTTCCCGTAGACGATGTTCGCGTCGGCGACGTCGTTCTCGTCAAACCCGGTGAGAAGATTCCCGTGGATGGGGTGGTCGTCGAGGGACGAAGCGCGATAGACGAATCCATGCTGACGGGTGAGTCATTGCCGGTGGAAAAGAAGCCGGGTGACCCGGTGATCGGCGCGACGTTAAATAAATTAGGGTTATTAAAATTTGAGGCGACAAAGGTTGGGAAGGAAACTGCGCTTGCCCAGATCATCAAACTGGTGGAAGATGCACAGGGCAGCAAGGCACCCATTCAAAAGCTTGCCGACCAAGTTTCGGCGATCTTTGTTCCAATCGTCATCGTCATTGCACTGCTCACCTTTGCAGGGTGGTATTTCTTTGGTCCTGCGGTGCCCTTGAATTCGAATGTGGATAATTTCACCCGTGCCTTGATTAACATGGTCGCGGTGCTGGTGATTGCCTGTCC
>JBKPQD010000011.1:0-1812 GCA_046733915.1 Chloroflexota bacterium | reverse complement strand
CCTCTTCCAAATCCTGCTGCCCAATGGATTTCTTGTTGCGCCGTGCAGCCAGGATCGCGCCTTCATTAACGAGGTTCTCCAGGTCAGCACCGACAAAGCCAGGTGTGCCACGCGCCAGCGAAGCCAAATCGACACTGGGCTCCAATGGCTTGCCCTTGACGTGTACTTTCAGGATCGCCTCGCGTCCCTTCATATCCGGGCGGTCGAGCGTGACGCGGCGGTCAAAACGACCGGGGCGCAGCAATGCGGGGTCCAGAATATCAGGACGGTTTGTAGCGGCGATAATAATGATGTTTGTGTCGGTATCGAAGCCGTCCATTTCGACAAGCATCTGGTTCAGTGTTTGCTCACGCTCATCGTGCGAACCGCCCAAACCGGCACCGCGCTGGCGTCCGACCGCGTCGATTTCATCCACGAAGACGATACAGGGAGAATGTCGCTTGGCCTGGTCGAACAGATCACGCACACGGCTCGCACCGACACCGACGAACATTTCCACGAATTCAGAACCGGAGATGGAGAAGAAGGGTACCCCCGCTTCCCCGGAAACGGCTTTTGCCAGGAGAGTCTTGCCGGTCCCTGGAGGCCCCACCAAGAGTACGCCTTTCGGAATACGTGCACCCAGTTGAATGAACTTCTGGGGTTCCTTTAAGAACTCGACCACTTCGGCGAGCTCCTGCTTGGATTCTTCCACACCCGCAACATCCTGGAAGGTAACGGTCGGGTGCTCGCCGCTGAACATACGAGCGCGGGATTTCCCGAACGACATCGCGGCATTATTGGAGCCCTGTGCCTGGCGGAAGATAAACCACAGCACGCCTGCCATGAACAGCACCGGGAGAATATACAGCGCGCCGCTGACAATGCCAGCCCACTGGGAGGGCGGCTTCACTTCGATCATCACACTTTCCGGAGAAAGTTGTTCCGGAGTAACGCCCAGGGCAAGTAATTGTTCCACCATGGTGGAATTGGTTTCTTTGTAGGATTGAACGCCATTCTCATCCCCATTCCTATAAATGACCCGCAGGTTGTCGCCGTCTTCAATCACGACACGCGCCACCTTGCCCGCCTTGATATCTCGTGCAACTTCATTGATCGTCAGGGATTGGGAGGAGCCCGATTCCCTCTGGAATGCCATAACAATCATGGCAACCGCGGCGACGATCAATAAAAACGTCACCACAAATGATTGGTTTCTAGGATTCACTGTGCCTCCAATAGATAATTCCGAGGAGATTATACCAACATGAACTACTCAGGAATAGTGCATCTAAAAAATTTATACGTATTTCTAATACGGCGGTTATGAGCCTGCCACCCCTATAAAACCGCTCCTCAGGGGCGATTTGTTGTGAAAACCTGCAGAGTCTTTTCCTAGAGTATGGATGCGGGCCAGCACCCACGTCTTACTCGATAATGAGTTCCACCGGGCAGTGATCGGAGCCATATACCGAATCGTGGATGATCACGTCTTTTACGCGTCCCAGCAACGCTTCGGAGACCAGGAAGTAATCGATCCGCCAGCCCACGTTTCGCTCGCGCGCCGAGCCAAATGGGTTCCACCAGGTATACTGAACTCGGTCTGGGTACAGCGCACGGTAGGCATCCGCAAAGCCGTGATCGAGAAAGCGTTGCACCCAGGCGCGTTCTTCCGGTAAAAAGCCGGATGTGCGCTGGTTGGATTTCGCGTTGCGTAAATCCATCGGCGTATGCGCAGTATTGAAGTCGCCGGTAATAATGATCTGGCCGTCATTGGCGTGGATACGATCACACAGGGAAAGCAGATGAGCGTAAAAATCCAGCTTATAGTCC
>JBKPQD010000010.1:0-5643 GCA_046733915.1 Chloroflexota bacterium | reverse complement strand
GTAGGAAACCATTTGCTCGGTCAGTTCCATCACCTGCAAATAGTCCGCGTATGCCCAGTAAAACTCAAGCTGGGTAAATTCCGGGTTGTGTTTGAACGAGACGCCCTCATTACGAAAATCGCGTCCGATTTCATACACCTTTTCGAGATTGCCGACCAGCAGTCTCTTCAAATAGAGCTCAAACGAGATCCGTAGATACATATCCTGTTCAAGCTCGTTGTGATGGGTCACGAACGGACGCGCGGCGGCGCCACCGTACAAGGGTTGCAAGATGGGCGTTTCCACTTCGAGGAAGCCATGATCGTCCAAGAATGTGCGTAAAGCTTTGACAATCGCGGCACGCTTACGGAAGGTCTCACGAACTTCAGGATTTACCGCTAGGTCTGCGTAACGTTGCCGGGCGCGGAGTTCCGAGTCCTCCAACGCCGCATGGCGGATCACCTTTCCGTCCTCGAGCGTCTCATCCTTCGCGGCGGGTAGCGGACTCACAGATTTGGCGAGCATGTTGAAATCATGAACACGAAGCGTGATCTCGCCCGTCTTGGTGCGGAACATGACTCCCTCTGCCTGGATAAAATCCCCGATATCAAACAATTTGTTAAAGAAATCCAAGCCTTCCTTGCCTACCTCGTTGAGGCGAAAGAAGAGCTGAATCCGGCCATCGCCATCTTCAATGTGAGCAAACGAGATCTTTCCCATTGCGCGGGTCGCCCGGATACGTCCTGCAAGCGTTAACTTTAGCTCGTCGTTTTCGTTGCCCTCCTTTTCGGCAGCTTCAAATGCAGCAATCGCTTGCGCGCTGGTGTGGGTCCGGTGAGCACGGGTGGGATATGCTTCGACTCCCTCGGCGCGGAGCTCATCCAGCTTTTGCAAGCGGATCTTTTCAAGTGAGGTGTATTCGGTCATGACTTTGGCTCCCCTTTCGCAAGTGGAAGGGTTGGAAATGAGTGTGCAAGAAAAACCCCGCGCTCCTGCACAGGGGCGCGGGGTCGGATCAGTACGCTCCTGCGTCTAATTGACTTTCAGGATTTTAACATTATACGTGCCACCCGGCGTCTCTACCTTCACCGTGTCGCCGATCTTATGGTTCAAGATCGCCTTACCGATCGGCGATTCGTTCGAGATCTTTCCTTCACGCGGGTTGGCTTCTGCAGCGCCCACAATGATAAACGTTTCGGCATCGAAGTTCCCTTCCTTGAGGGTCACTTTCGATCCAATTTGGACGATATCGCTTTTCTTTTTGCCATTTTCCTCGATAATTTTTGCCGTGGCAAGCAGCATCTCGAGTTCCTGAATCCGTCCTTCAACAAACGCCTGTTCATTTTTGGCGGCTTCATATTCTGCGTTTTCGATCAGTTCCCCACCCTCCATCGCCTCATGCAGGCGGTTGGCAACTTCCTGACGCTTGGCTGTCCGCAGATAGTCCAGTTCGTCTTGAAGTTTTTGATATCCCTCTTTAGTCAAAAAGTTGTTAGGCATTTTTCTTTCCTGATATAAGAATTTTGTCCCGCCAGGCGGGACAAATAGAAATATCACGATGCAATTATCCGTAAAAACGGGCTTATTATATCACGAAACAGGTGCCAACACAAGAGACCCGGGACGTATCTAACGCTCTTGCAAGAGACGAATGCCCTTCCACTCCGACCAGTAGGCAAGGATCGATTCCTGGGCAAATTGAGACGTCGCCATAGCTTCGCCCAGGGCGGGCAGCTGGGAGGCGTACTCCAACACCGCTTCCTGCCAGGACCGTAAGCCCGCATCCGAGATGAAATGGGTTGTTTCCCTCATCTGAGCCGATTTCGGCACAAATTCTTCCGATTTATAAAAAATATACGGAACATCGATGTCGTATAGGAGCGGATGTGTCAGCAATTCTGCAGCCTGGCGTACCAGAACATGGTCCACGTGAGAACCCACTGACAGCTGGCAGACCAGCATATCGTCCGGCGTGATCCGGGCGGCGATCGTGTCGGCGATGTTCTGAGCGAGCCCCGCATCCTCAGCATGGGGCGGCACATAGATATCCGTATACAACGATTCACCATTCGTCCCGCGGCGGTAGATGCAGTCCAGGTAGTCAAAATGGGTCACCTGCGCACCGACAATAGCAGCCGCCTTGCGGTCTTCTTCCCGGCGGGCACGGACAGCCTCGGTGGCCGAGGAAAATCCCCATTGTGCGTGCAGTGTATCTGCAAAAGGAGAAACAGCCTCCTCCGGGGGATATCCACACATGAAAGTCCAGATTTCGACAGGGATTCCAGCCTGAGTCTGATCGTAAATCAAGCCACCCGCGGAGAGCACAGCATCGTCCAAGTGAGGAGAGAGATAGATCCAGCGCATGGGTTTATTTAACCATAATTGCAAGGAAGCTGAAAACATTTTAAGATGCCACTACAATTGATTTTAGCCATCAAGTCAAGTACACTAGCACCGAGCGAATGATGCAGGAACGACGCAAACAACCACGCAAAGAATTAATGTCCTATTCACAGGTGTACAACCTGTACGACGGTCAATTGATAGGTTATCTTGGCGACCTCACTCAATTGGGAGCAATGGTCATTGGAGACTCCGCTCTCGAAAAGGACACCACCTTGACCATTTCAATCCAGCTGCCCGATTTACCGGGTGTCAAAGCTACGCGTATGGCGGTCCCAGTGCGTGTCGCCTATTGCAAAAAAGATTTAAGTCCGGATTACTATAACATTGGGCTGGAGTTCCAATTGGTCACCGATAACCAAAAGCAGATTATTGACACCGTCATCGAAAATTACGAGTTCCGACGGCAGGCTCCCGACTATCCACCGCGCCCTGCTTAGATCAAGTAGTGTACAAGGACCTTCTTATGAACAACAGGAAGGTCTTTTTTATTCGCCGGATTTTTCTTTTTATCCTATAATGAGCCAAATCGCTTGGAGAGGCTTCCCATGGGCACACCTGCTTCATACTTCTTTTTGCAACAATTCACAGGGGGCGAGCTTCTCGCCGGACGGGCAATGGATCACGCTGACAGCATATACGAATGTGGCCAACAAGGACGAATCGAGCTGTGAGATCTACATCGTGCGCGTCGATGGTTCCGAGTCGCGGCGGCTGACATCCAATCATTATTGTGATTACCAGCCGCGCTGGGGAAAATAGATCGTAGACCAATCGTAGGGAAAACAATACTAAACTGCAAGTTCAAAAGTAACATGTATTCGTCATGTCGCATGTATACTAACCGTGGTATCCATTGAACAATTCACTGCTCAGCCACCGCTCGCTGCCCGGCCCGGGGGTCTGATAACCGGAGAACGTCCATGCAAAAATACCGTACCGTCATCGCAACTCTCATTGCGCTCACTTTTTATACCATCACGGATATTTTGATCTGGCAACGGATCTTTGAAGCAAACAACATGGTGGGATATGCCAATCTCTACCACACCGGCTGGTTTGTGACACTCGCCGGATATGCGGTCATGGGCACGATTCTCCTTTGGGGATCTTGGAAGGATTGCCTGTACTTTGTGACTTCGCTCTTCGTCGCTGCCTTTAGCGGGCTGGAAGATGTGCTTTACTATTTGTTAGACCGCAAGCCGATGCCCGAAGCACTTCCCTGGCTGGACTCGAATCCTATGATTTACCATGCCACGCGCGAAGGCGTGATCCTTTCGGTCATCTTTTGGCTGTCTTCACTTGTGATTTTATATTTCTTCCTATACTGGCGGCGAAGCCAGGAAACCCAAATTGTCAGTCAATAGCACATAGCGGGTGAAATCACGTTCTATATGGTGTAAGACATTTTGTTTTATGGGGAGTTTCCCTAGCTACCTAGTACTTGTAGGCTATGCCTCTTAAGTATTTCTAATTATGCCCTAAAAAAGACCTAACAAAAGCAGTATTAAATCGTCAATCCTTTCGTTGATAGATATAGAACTGTAAACCACTGTGGTGAAAACTGGTTCTACGCCGAATTAAGTCAACTTCTTGCGAAAGGACAGCTGATATGCAAATCATATCTCATTTATTAGGAGCCTTATATCTCCTAATTGTTTTTGTTTTAGCCATGTATGGATTCCATAATCTGATAAATGCAATCCTGTACCTGAATTCGAATTCCGCTTCGCTCAAAAAGCGAAGGATTCCTCCCATCCGCGAATATCCGCGGGTCACGATTCAACTGCCGATCTTCAATGAAAAATACACGATCGAACGATTACTGAATGCCGTGACGAAATTAGATTATCCCGCTGAGTGTCTGCAGATCCAGGTGCTGGACGACTCCACCGATAACACAGCCTCCCTGACCAAGCAATTGGTAGAGGACTATAGAGCAAAAGGAGTGAATATCGAATGGATTCATCGCACCGACCGAACAGGATATAAGGCAGGTGCTCTCGCCAACGGCTTACAGACAGCTACAGGCGAACTTCTCGCTATCTTTGACGCCGACTTTGTTCCGAATCCGGATTGGCTGGAGAAAACCGTTCCCCTCTTCAAAAATGAACGTTTGGGTTGTCTTCAGACGCGTTGGGGACACACCAATCGTAAATACAACTCACTCACCCAAGTAGAAGCGATGGCGATCGATGGGCACTTTATTGTTGAACAGGCGGTGCGCTCACAAAATGATTTCTTCCTCAACTTTAACGGAACCGCTGGCCTCTGGCGGCGCGCCTGTATTGAAGACGCCGGCGGCTGGCAATGGGATACACTGACCGAGGACCTCGATCTTAGCTACCGCGCCCAGATGCGCGGCTGGAAGATTGACTACCTACCCGATGTAGTGGTACCCGCCGAGTTGCCCGCTCATGTGGAAGCTTTCAAAAATCAACAGTTCCGCTGGGCAAAAGGAAGCTTTCAAGTGGTCCGTAAAATTCTGCCCCGCATCTTCGACGATTCCAAGCTGCCCTTGCATGTGCGCCTTCTGGCAATCCTGCATCTGACCGGTTACGGCGTTCACCCTCTGATGCTAGGATTGCTGATTCTCACGCTCCCGGTGGGGTTACTCGCGCCGGCTGCATTCAAGCTCTTTCCGCTTTCGATTCTGGCCGGTTTTGGTCCGCCGCTTGTTTATCTCACCGCGAAAGCATCGCATACACCTCCTCTTTGGGAACGAATCAAGTTGCTTCCCTTGTTAACCATCACAGGCTTTGGTCTGTGTCTCAATACTTCATTGGCGGTGATAGAAGGTCTATTTGGAAAAGGGAAGAGTGTATTCGTGCGCACGCCCAAATTAAATCTAAACGATGCCCGCAAGCACTTGAAGTCTGTAGATAAAACGTACATCGTGCCTCTCAATCCACTGGTCTGGGTAGAATTCGCGCTGGGAATCTATGCATTGATTTCCGGAATTGTCCTCAAACCAATCATTGGCTGGGGAATTGTCCCCTGGATGTTCATCTACATGTTTGGCTTTTTCTACATTGGCGGCATGAGCTTGATGCAGAATCGCCAAACTGCCCGCAAGAAGCTTCCAGAACTGACCCCCGAAAAATCCATCTGACGGGATTTGGCATCCGACGCTCGTGAGGCCGAATCGTTTCCCCCTTGTATCCATTATTTTCTCGCTGAAACACGGACCGCGGCAGGTGCCGCGGTCGGTGTTGTTTTGCAAGAATATAAGATTTGCACATGCAGGAAATAGAACAACCA
>JBKPQD010000009.1:0-2926 GCA_046733915.1 Chloroflexota bacterium | reverse complement strand
GATATCGTCTGGCCAATCCATGTAGACAACAGCTGGATCTATAGCGAGCAAGAACTCCGGGACCGGTGGGAAAATACACTCGGGTTCAAGGGCTTATTTAACGACCCGCGATTTCTGGAATTGTATGAATATGCCAGGGTCAGCAAAAAGTCAAACCCCAAAAATGGAATTGCGCTGGTTGCATGGTTCAAAAAGGACCTGATAAAGCTTTTGATTTCAAAGCCGGATTTTCTTGTGGAAGAATATGAATATCGTCCCTAGCAACCTTCAGGCAGAATGAATCGTGCTGTTTAATGCGCCCACAAATGTCTCGGCCATTTTCTCGATATTGATCTCGTCTTTTACAATTCGATACGACTCTTCGCCCATCCTTCGCAGACGCGCTGCATCGGAGAGGGCGTCTTTCATTGTGGAGAGCAGCACCTCGTAATCATCGGCTGGAATCTGCCAGCCATTTTTCTCGCGAACAAGATCATCCTGGGTGCCATCTCCCTGCGCCACAATGACGGGAAGGCCATAACTCATCGCCTCCTGGACGGCAAGCCCACCGGTTCCGGGCAGGACAAACAGGTCTGCTTCCGTGAAATAAGGCGCCAGTTCCTTCCCATGTTTGGCTCCCACAAACTCGGCGCTGGGATAGACATGACTCGCAAATTCTTCTAAACCTTTTCGTTCGGGTCCATCGCCGACGATCACCAGCTTTGGCTTTGAGGTAAGCTGGGCACAGGCGCGTAATAACAGATCAAGACGTTTACGAGCTTGGAGCCTGCCTACGAAGAGAAGAGAAGGTCTCGCGGGGAAGATTGCAGGTCGAGGAGGCGGCAGGAAGGATGGCGGCGCGGAAACAGAGTTGTGTGCAACAAAAATTTCCTCGCGCGGAAATCCAAGCGCGGCATACTCGTCCGCGCCGCGCAGGCTGTAGGCGATCATTGCATCGAATCGATTGATGAACGAGGCGCGGCCCGGTCGCAGGAATCCGCGTAGAGGCGGCGAACCCAACCCCCAGCCGATGACGGGCCTCTGGCGTGCATGCATCCACTCCACAGCAGAAGGTGTGGAAAGATAACGCGGATTGGCTTCCACGATTAGTGCATCGGGATTCCATTTTTCAAGCCAGTCGATCAGCCCGCGCTGGTAACAGAGATAAAGTGGACCGCTGAAAAGGTGGATGTTCCTCCCTAACCGGTAATCAGTAACCTCTAATCGACTCGCGGTTGTGATGCCTTCCCTCTTGCGCGGCAGACCGGTGAAGAGACTCATTCCCCCGTCGCAGGCAGAAGCCAGAAGCTCAAAAAATGGTGCACGGTATATAGGGAGCACTCGTTGCTGGACTGCAAGCTTGCCATGGAAACGATTCATGGGATCGGCTCACACCTGGAAAAAATGATCGCGGTTTCATCGCGATATTGCTCACACCACAAGTCAGAATCTTTGACTGCCTCCACCAGTATTTTTTGTGAATTCAGCGACAACAGTAGCAAGTTGACTTTATCTTCATCCAGCAATTTTTCCCAGGGATATTGCGCCGAGGAAATCGTCTGGTATTTCTTCCAATGTTCGGGTGGGTAGGCATTGAAGCGGTTGTCGATCCACAACAGGCGCGACGGCAGCGCGAAGATGAGATAACTGCCAAATGTATAATCTGTAAACAAGGGTCCGGGGAGTTCGGGATGGGCATTGAGCCAATCTGTCGCGGTGATGGGAGTCGTGGCGGCATGGTACGGTGGAGGACTATCTTTCCACCAGGATTCGCGCAGGCCGGGTAGCATCGCGAAAGGCAAGACAAATAGCAATATTGATAATACGTAGTTGACTGTCGGATTTGAATTTTGCACAGCTGCTGGACGCTGGAAAGAGTTCAGTAATTGAGCCAGCAATGCCCCGGTCAAAACCGCCATGATGAACATGAACCAGATCACATAGCGTAGCCCCGAAAGCGCCAGCCAGCCGAAGCCCAGGAACCAGATCCATTCCAGCAGGGATAATCGCCGCGGCGAAAATGCAACCAAAGGGATAAACAACAGCAACCAGGCAAAGAAAATATTCATCTGCCAACCGGCGTTGACGGGTGGCCGCCATTCGGTGGCGAACAATTGGTCCGACGGCGAAGAGAGCATTTGCGAAACAAATCCCCACACAAAGATGCCGCGTGGATTGAGCAGAGTTGTAAATAGCGACAAGAGAAACCAGAGAACGAGTTTTTTACGGTCGCCCGTGCCAAATAAAAGAGCCGTGCCCATCAAGACCAAAGCGAGAATGAAGGAACCATGCAGGTTTACCCAGAGCAGCGTCACGACGGGAAGAGTCCACAACAGCTTGGGGCGTCCGTTTTGCCAGTGCCACAACACCCACAGCACCAAGGCAAAAAGTGGATATGCAAATATCTGCGGTCGCATCGACCAGTTCATGCTGCTGGATAAACCCAGGAGAATCGTCAGGACCGTTGCAAGCTTTGTCCCCGTACCGACGTGGCGCATCAACGCCCAGATCAACGCGTAGGCGAGACCAATGCACATGCCTCGCAGCAGATACGTCAGCGTGGCGCCTCCAACAGAGTGCGCCCACCAAAAAAGGACCGCCGACAGCCAGGGCTGGTAAAAAATCGGTCGGCCGGGATAGGTGTAGCTGAACGTATCTGCTCTGGGAATCACGCCCGATTGGAGAATATCCCTGCCGATGCGCACATAGAACCAATAGTCGTGCGGCGTAATGGCGAGGAACAAGGCGATCGGCAACAGGATCAATAATGCCAGGCTCAGCCAGAGTAGATCATAACTGCGGGACGGAGTTGGATTCATCAGGGAATGTGCGGCGCCTGCCAAGCCGGGGATTTATGCACATGGACAACTTTCCACGTGCCATTCAACCTGACCATGACGCGGCTCTCGTTATGAGAGGCTACTTTTACTCCCTCAGGGGATGCCGT
>JBKPQD010000008.1:0-3844 GCA_046733915.1 Chloroflexota bacterium | reverse complement strand
GAGACAGGCATCCCACAATTTCCTTATAGCGAGATAAGCGCTTATCATTATACACTTGCCCGCTACTCCCCTCCCCGTTTATACTGTACGGGTGACTTGCAACTTCGAAAATTTACTGTAACGGAACCCCTATAAATGCATACAAAACGCTGGGTGATCAGCTCGCCTCTCACGCCACAAGCCGAGCAAGGGCTGGTACGCTTTCCTCCCATTCTCAAACAAATCCTCTTTAATCGCGGTCTCGCCAACTACGAGGATGCACGCGCCTTTATGCGTGCGATGCCAAGCTTTGACACAAATCCGTTCCGGCTCACCGGCATGGAGGCGACCACCGATCGCATCATGTATGCCATCCACCATAGCGAACCAATCGCCGTCTATGGCGATTACGATGTGGATGGTGTCACTGCCACCGCGCTGCTTGTCGACGCGCTCAACGGGCTGGGGGCAAATGTCCGCTCGTACATCCCGAATCGTTTTGACGAAGGCTATGGTCTCAACAAGGATGCGCTCGATACCCTCAAAGCAGAGGGGGTCAAACTTGTCATCACCGTGGATTGTGGTATCCGCTCGCCAGACGAAGCCGATCACGCCCGGACCCTCGGGCTGGATCTCGTGATTAGCGATCACCACCACCCGGATGGCGATAACCTGCCCCCGGCGTTCGCCGTTATCAATCCAAAACAGCACGGCGATGAGTATCCCGATAAATATCTCGCAGGCGTGGGAATTGCCTATAAAATCGCTGAAGCTCTGCTTCAAAAATTAAATGGGCAGACATACAACGTTAGATTGGTCGATCTTCTTGATTTGGTGGCGCTCGGTACAGTCGCGGATTTGGCTCCGCTTGTGGGGGAGAATCGCTTTCTGGTCCGTAAGGGACTCCGCCAGCTACGCGAGACAAAACGACAGGGAATTTTCTCCCTCGCTCATGTAGCCGAAATTCAGCTGGGGAAAATCACCGCCGGTAATATCGGCTTTATGCTTGGGCCCCGGTTGAATGCTTCGGGCAGGCTCGAATCGGCGCTGGCATCGCTTGAGCTACTCACGACGACAGACTTTATGCGCGCCGGTCAGCTCGCCCAACAGCTCGATGTGCAAAACCGCCAGCGACAGGGGCTCACCAAATCCACGCAGGAACAAGCCGAACAGATCGCAATGAGCGAAGACAAAGACGGATTTTTGCTCTTCGCCGCTCACGAGAATTTCAACCCAGGTGTCGTAGGTCTGGCAGCCTCCCGCCTTACGGAAATGTATTACCGTCCTGCCGTCGTCGCTTCCAAAGGGGCGGAGGAAACGCGTGGTTCCTGCCGCTCCATCCCGGAATTTCACATCACCGACGCGCTTGACCTGTGTAAGGATCTCCTGGTCCGTCATGGAGGGCATGCCGCTGCGGCGGGTTTCACCGTCCGGAATGAGAACCTGCCTGAATTTGTCGCGCGTCTGAAACAAATTGCGAAGGAACAGCTAGCCGGAAAAGATCTGCGGCATTCGCTTGCCGCGGATATGGAAGTGACCCTGCCACAGTTAAATATGGAAGTATTGGACCATCTCGAATATCTTGAGCCGACCGGCTATGGAAATCCCAGCGCGATTTTTGTCTCGCGGGATGTCAAAGTGAAATCATTTCGTCCGGTTGGCTCCGAGGGCCGGCATCTAAAATTAAGCCTGGACGATGAATGCGGAGGCTACTTCGACTGTATTGGCTTCCGCATGGGAAGTATGCACACCTCGCTGACCCCGCGGGTCGATGTCATGTACCAGTTGGAATTGAATGAATTCAACGGTCGCAAATCGCTGCAACTGAATCTCAAGGACGTGAAGCCGGCTGGAACCCCCGATTGATTTGCAACTCCTCTCCTGATGGGGCGTATAAAGAAATGAAACACGAAACTATCGTGGGGCTGCCCACTGGGTCGCCCTTACGCAAGAAATCAGGAGATTTTTATGCAGCAAAAACCTACTTTGGTAAACGTCATTGGCTGGACCACTCTCGCCAGTGGCATTATCAATATCATCTGGGGATTAGCAGCGTCCGGCACAGCTCTTGCCACGATCGTCGGTATTGTCTGCACGCCGATCACCATTCTGCCCACGGTCCTGGGTGTGTTCGAAATCCTGTACGCTGCAAAACTGTTGAGCAACCCACCACAAGCCGTACAGCCTTCCACGAACATTGCCATTTTTGAGATTGTCTGTATTTTAATGGGGAACGTCTTTGCGATGGTAGTAGGAATCCTTTCGCTGGTCTTCTACAACGACCAAGTTGTTAAGGATTACTTTGCCCACCTGAACGGGACTGCCCCGCTGCTACCCGCTTTTCCCCTCCCGCCCGTTCCCCCGGCGCCTCCGGCGCCTCCGGCGGAGCCTACCGTCCCTGCACCCGATGCGCCGGAAGGTCCCGAAAATATATAACCCTCCCTTTTCAAAACTTCCGATCGGTTTCAATCGGAAGTTTATTTTTCTAATCAGGATGAATTTCCTCTTGACTCTCCTCTCTCAGCCTCATACAATGGAACCAACAACATAACAGGTAACCGGGAAGAGATCTCGCGCCGAAGCGGGACGCCGAAGGTGCAAATCTGGGACAGGCGAACCCAGATGAAACTCTCAGGCAAAAGGACCCTGTTCCTGACGAACTCTGGAAAATCCCGCTCAGGGATACCGACGGTGTAACATCCGTTCCATCGGCAGTTGAACAGCCGACCGAACAGGTGAATCTCTCAGGTCACATTACAGAGGCGCGCGAAGTATTTCGTGCGCCTTTTTGATTCGCCATATTCTATGGAGTACAGAAACTTAATTCTGCAAATATCAGCGGCACAGCCTAACAAGTACATGAGCCGATGTACTCCAAAATCTTCCAAAGGAGCAAGACAACATGAACGCACCTGCCAATTTGAAATACACCAAATCTGATGAATGGTTCGACCCCGCCTCCGGCTCCATGGGTTTGAGCGACTATGCCCAATCCCAGCTCTCCGATATTGTCTTCGTGGAAATTCTGGTGGATGAAGGCGATACGCTCGAAGCCGGGAAGCCGATCGCATCTGTGGAATCTGTGAAAGCGTCCGCTGAAATCTACGCTGCGGCTGGCGGCAAAGTGACCGCGGTCAATAAGGATCTTGCAAATAAACCTGAAACCCTGAACTCTGATCCATATGGAGATGCCTGGATGGTGAAAGTGGAAGGCGGCCAGGCCGGCGATGTCATGGACTCGGCTGCGTACGAGAAATATTGTGAAGAAAGAACGCATTAATCACGTAGGGCAGGGTCTCTCTGCCTAAATTGGACGAGATGACCTGATCCCTACGATAAGAGGAAATATGACCTATATCCCTATCTCCCCCAAAGAACGGGATTCGATGCTGGAAACGATCGGCGTCAAATCGCTCGACGATTTGTTCGATGCCGTTCCTGCCAAACATCGTTTCCCTGAATTGAATTTGCCCCCCGCATTGACCGAAATGGAAGCGATGGCAGAGCTTTCCGATCTTGCGAAGTCAAATGAGAACGTGCGCGAGGATTTGATTTCCTTCCTCGGCGCGGGCATGTACAACCATTACATCCCCTCCGTCGTGGATCATATCCTTCGGCGCGGTGAGTTCTACACTGCTTATACTCCCTACCAACCCGAAATTTCGCAAGGTACGCTGCAAGCCATCTTCGAATATCAATCTTTGATGGCTTCCCTGACCGGCATGGATGTGTCAAACGCATCCCACTACGATGGTGCTACGGCCACTGCAGAAGCTGTGAACCTTGCGTATGCCCAATTCCGCGGCAAGCGCAAGAAAGTTGTCATTTCACCCACGGTCCACCCGCAATATCGTGCCGTCATTCG
>JBKPQD010000007.1:0-4702 GCA_046733915.1 Chloroflexota bacterium | reverse complement strand
ACCGCCCGCTCGATGGGCATTAACGTAATCGATTAATTTTGTGGGAGGGTTGTAGGGGCGGCAGTTGCTGCTTGCTATGTAGCCCGCTATTACCACGGAGGATAAAATGGCTAAACACGGAAAGAAATATAACGCTGCTCTGGCAAAGGTGGATCTGGATCGGGAATACTCCACACGGGAAGCTGTGTCTCTCGCCAAGGAGACCAGCACCACCAAGTTCGACTCGACAGTAGAAGTTCATCTGCGCACTGCGCTTGACCCTCGTCAGGCAGATCAGCAGGTGCGTGACGTGGTGGTTCTGCCGCATGGTTTGGGCAAGACCGTTCGCGTGCTAGTGTTCGCCCAGGGCGAAGGCGCGACTGCGGCTCGCTCCGCAGGTGCAGACCTGGTCGCCGACGACGATGAGACCTTGAAGAAGATCGAAGGCGGCATGCTCGACTTTGATGTGGCGATCGCCACTCCCGATGCGATGGGTCGCGTCGGTCGTCTTGGTCGTGTGCTCGGACCGCGCGGTCTGATGCCGAACCCGAAGGCGGGTACGGTCGTCAGTGCCGCGGATCTGCCGCGCGCGATCCGCGAAGCAAAGGCTGGTCGTGTCGAGTTCCGTCTCGACAAGACGGCCAACATTCACGTTTCGGTTGGCAAGGTTTCGTTCAGCGCCGATCAGCTTTACGACAACTTTGCGGCTCTAATGGAAGCGGTTCATAAAGCACGTCCATCGGGCGCGAAGGGTGAGTACATCAAACGTATCACCATTACCACCACGATGGGACCTGGGATCAAAGTGAATCCAAGTGATACACACAAATTAGAGGCAACCGAGTAAAATAGATATTCGAACAACCAGCCTTGGAAAAACGCCAGGGTTGTACAAAGAAAGCCACTTCGCCAGTGAAGGCGGGTGTCCCGCAAGGGACTTAATTTCCTGCTCAGGTGAAGACGAAAAGCAATTTCCACCTCCGTAAAGGGTGTATTGCAAAAGTCTTTGCCTCGCGTACGAGTGGCAGAGACTTTTTTCTTGAAAGGAGGTGAATGTCCTTTGGCAATTACAAAAGAACGTAAAGACGAAGTATTGACTGCCTACACCGATTGGATGAAGCGCAGTCAGGCCGTCATCCTCGTGGAATATACCGGCGTGAAGATGAAGGATCTGGATAACATCCGTAACAAGGTCCGTGAATCAGGCGCAGAATTCCATGTGGTGAAGAATACGCTGGCGCGTCGCGCCTTCACAAATAGTGGAATGAATCTTCCGGAAGATCTGCTCGTCAAGAGCACCGCGGTCTTGTTTGCGTTCACGGATCCTGCTTCCACTGCAAAAGCCTTACGAGATGCGACGAAAGGTAATGAGTTCGTCAAAGTAAAAGGCGGATTCATGAGCGGGCAGGCACTCAATACAACGCAAGTCACTGCGTTGGCAGATATGCCGCCGTTGCCTGTCGTTCGTGCCCAACTGCTTGGCATGTTGCAGGCGCCAGCCGGTAAACTTGCCCGCACCATTGCCGAACCCGCCCGTGGTTTGGCAGCTGTTGTCAAAGCTTTCGCAGAGAAAGCGAACGAAGTGAATGCCGCGGCGTAATCGGCTTGAACATTACGCAATCAATTAAAAATTATCTCAGCAAGTTAGGAGTACACTACAATGGCTGATCTGAATCAAATCGTGGACCAACTGTCCACCCTGTCCGTCCTCGAGGCGGCTGAACTCGTCAAGAAGCTCGAAGAAAAATGGGGCGTTTCCGCCGCCGCTCCCATGGCTATGGCTGCTATGCCCGGTGCTGGTGCCGCTGCCGCCGCTGAACCCGTCGAAGAGAAGACGGAATTCGATGTGGTGATCAAGGACCCCGGTGCCAAGAAGATCGACGTCATCAAGGTCATTCGCCAGCTGACCAATCTGGGTCTTGGTGAAGCGAAGACCATGGCCGAAACCGCCGGTGGCAAGATTCTCACTGGTGTTGGCAAGGATGCCGCCAACGAAGCCAAGAAGAAACTCGAAGAAGCGGGCGCGAACATCGTTCTCGAGTAATATTCACTGCAAAACAAAAAGACGGCTCAACTTGAGCCGTCTTTTTGTTTCTAGGCGTTTGGCCCCGTTGCAGAGACAATAAAACCGTCGTTCCACTCGGGATCATCGACCAGGAACGAGCGGAACTTCAAATATTGTTCGTGCTGCGTGGGGGAGTCTGCATTGGCAAGATAGGTTTCTTTATCCTCAAAGATGGCCACCAGATAAAATTCATCCGGATCCTGATCCATTTGAAAATGATAATCGGCGCGCCAGCCGGGGATGATAGTGTTCCCGAAGCTGTCCATGGTTTTGAGGGATTCCTCCCTCGTGCCAGGCTGGATACGGAAATGAGCGATGGTTCCGTACATGCACTCCTCCTTTATTTGTATTGATAGGTGTATTTTATTACAACATCTTAAATCAAAAGAGACGGCCCGTGTGCCGTCTCTTTAAAATTCATGTTAGTTTAGGCAGCTAGTACTTTTTCTAACCGGCGAATGACCATGACTACTTTCCCTTTGATCTCGAGCGGGTCACTCTTCTTGACATAAATGGGCTTCATGGTGGGATTGGCAGGCTGTAGGCGATAGCGATCCTTTTCCTTGAAGAAGTACTTGAGGGTTGCTTCGTTATCGCGGGGGAGCCAGATTGCGACCATTTCGCCGTTGCGCGCTTCTGTTGCAGGCTTGAGAACCACGATGTCTCCATCGTTGATCATTGCATCGATCATAGACTCTCCCTGGACTTCCAGCGCAAACAATTTCTCGCCTTTTTCCTTGGAGGGTAGGAGACTGCGGGCAATATCCACAGCATTAGCCTCGTTATCGGTCATGAAACTGACGTTTGGATCAAGCTCGGGGAGAGGAAAACCAGCTGCGATGGGCCCCAAGATGGGAATGCGAAGCGTATCACCATAACCGTTCGAATTCGCAACCCGCACGCCGCGCGAGATCTTGCGATCCCGTTCGATCAGTCCCTTTTTCTCCAGCTGGTCAAGATAATAATTGACCACAGAAGTGGAGGAAATACCGGTCTTCTCTCCAATCTCACGGATGGAAGGTGGGTATTTGTTTTCCCGCTGATATTCAGCAAGGAAATCCAGGATTTTCTGGTGACGTTCTCCAAGACCTTTGCTCTTGCGTACCATCATCATAGCTGCCTCCTGCCCAAATGTGGGCAATGAGCATTCTTAGCTCATTTGTACTATGAATGATATCATAACCGAACGTCTGTTCTGTGTCAAGGAAAATCAGAGCCGATTGCGGCTCAATTGGTTACGGTCTTGAGCCAATCCATGTGCGCCGGCGCATCCATAAATACATGATGAAAGGAAGGACAATAATAGTTGCTAAGGTGATATAAAACGCGGGGTTTGTCGTCCAACCTTTTAGATTTCCAAGGGGTTCGAAGAAGTTCATTCCAAAGTAACCCGTGATAAATGTGAGCGGCATAAATAAAACGGTAATGATCGTCAATGTTTTCATGATTTCATTCATGCGATTGTTGACAACAGATAGATACGTATCCTGCGCGCCACCAACCAAATCGCGCAGGCTCTCATTCAGATCGTGCAATCGGACGAGGTGATCGTAGATATCCCGGAAGAAGATGCGGTCTTTTGGATCAATTACCTTGTAATCATCGCGAGCGAGCTTATTCAAGACTTCGCGTTGCGGTAACAGGATCCGCCTCATTGCCAGCAGAACGCGTTTGAGCGCAAATAGCCTCTCCAGTGTTCGAGGCGAGGCGCGAACAAAAACCTGATCCTCAATCAGGTCAATCGCCGCGTCCATTTCTTCGACAATTGGCATATACTCTGCCACCATATAGTCTGCAATCTTGTACAGCAGGTGATCCGGCCCTTCGTGCAGCGTCCGTGGATCACGGTCACAGGAATGCCAGGTTTCATCGACGGCTTTAATGGGATGATCATGGTGGGTGACAATGTAATTTTCTCCCAAGAAGATATCTAACTCGTCCACCTCTGTATTCCAGTTATCACCCTTGGTCGCCACATCCATGTAGTTGAGAACAATATAAAGGTAATCGCCCCAATCGTCGAGTTTGGGGACGTGCGTTTCCTGCAGGGCGTCATCAATAGCCAGACGGTGAAAGCCGAATCCCTGCAAAATGGGGAGGCAGATATCCGGCGGTTCTTCGACAAAATCGACCCAGAGGATGCCGCGCCGATTGCGGATAAGCTTCGAAAATTCCTGCGGCGGCATATTCTTGCGTATATCTTTCCCTGGCTCAAAGAAAATTGACCGAATCATAGCGCCTCCGACGTAAAATTACAGAAGATATTGTTTTTCTTTAGCTTTTGAAGAAGATATCTTGAAATTATAAAAGCGATGCTTCAGATTATTGATTTAATTCTTGACAAAATCAAAAATCTGCTTATAATGTTGAATAATAACTAACCTGAGCGTGAAGAATTCGAAGGCGTAGTTGCAATTCTGACTATTATAAGCCTGGTAAGTCATAAAGTTGTTTTGGAGGCTCTGCTTATGTACGCTGCACCTACTCGTTGCCCCGTTTGTCACTCGGAGCTAACCGTCACCCGTTTACATTGCCCATCCTGTGACACTTCTATTGAAGGACAGTTCACCGGTGGTCCATTCGCGCATTTGACGGCAGAACACCTGGATTTTATCGTAACCTTTGTCCGCTGCGAGGGCAAGATCAATCGTATGGAAC
>JBKPQD010000006.1:0-2546 GCA_046733915.1 Chloroflexota bacterium | reverse complement strand
CATCAGCTTATTGATTGGGCTTCCCGTGGGTACGTGGTTGGCCTTGGGGAATTTTCGAGGTCGTTCATTACTCTTGAGTATTATCAATACGGGAATGGCATTGCCGCCCGTGGTGGTAGGACTGGTTGTGGCGATGATGCTGTGGCGAAGTGGTCCCCTTGGAGATTTGCATCTCATTTATACGCCGATGGCGATCATCATCGCCCAAACGATCATTGCCGCGCCTGTCGTTACTGGGTTAACGGCCGCGGCATTAGACGCCCTCGACCCGCGGCTGCAACAACAACTTTTAGGACTCGGCGCCTCGCGCGGGCAAATGGTTTGGTACCTGTGGCGAGAGGCGCGCCTGCCGCTGTTGGCGGCGCTCATGGCGGGGTTTGGTTCTGTCATCTCGGAGGTGGGTGCCTCCATGATGGTGGGGGGCAATATCCGTGGCCAGACGCGCGTGTTGACGACCGCGATTGTCCTTGAAACGAGTAAAGGCGAATTTGGACAGGCACTCGCCCTTTCCATGCTGTTGCTGGTCATCACGTATTTGATCAACCTGGCGCTGACCTGGATCCAGCAGAAAGGGCGTCGCACCGATTGGCAACCCATCTCACGAAATTATGATTGAAATTCGCGACTTACTGATCCAGCGCAATCGACTCGATGCTCTTCGTATTCCTGCACTCGAAATCCAGCGTGGTGAAACCCTGACCGTTGTCGGTCCTAATGGCACAGGCAAGAGTACATTGTTGCTTGCCCTGGCGCGGTTGTTAACGCCTTCACAGGGTGATATCTTCTATGATGGCAGATCCGTGAAGCGATGGGATGAACTCGATTACCGGAGGCGGATTTCGTTCGTCTTCCAGTCCCCGCTATTAATGGATATGACTGTGGAACAGAATGTTGCCCTGGGCTTGAAGTTCCGCGGCACACCAAAGAAGGACGTGGATGCACGCGTGGCGAAGTGGATGAGGCAATTGGGCATAGAGTCCCTGTCCAAGCGGCGAGCGGGACAATTATCCAGTGGAGAGGCGCAGAGAGTCAGCCTGGCACGCGCTTTTGTGCTGGACCCCGAACTCCTGCTGCTTGACGAGCCGTTTTCGGCGCTCGATCCACCGACGCGCTCCAAGCTGTTGGAAGATTTATCCACCTTGCTAAGGGAAAATCAGCGCACGGCGGTCTTTGTTACCCATAATTTGAACGAAGCGACAAAGTTGAGCCAGCGCATTGCCGTGATTATCGGGGGAATGCTGCGCCAGGTAGGGACGGCGAAGCAGATCAAATCAAATCCAGCCGATGCTACCGTCGACGCGTTTCTGCAAGACTTGTCTCAATGATATAATCCCTCAAAATTCGCGGAGGGATCATGTTAAAAATCGAGATTGTATACTGCGCGGTCTGACATTACACCAATCGGGCCGTGAGCCTGATGGATGAGCTGCTCAAGCATTATGAGCATCTGTTGGAGGAAATCAAGCTGGTGCCGTCAGAGGGCGGGCGGTTTGAAGTGACTGTCAATGGACGGTTGTTGTATTCAAAACTGGAAACCCACCGTCATGCCGAGCCGGGGGAGGTGCTGGGACTGGTCAGGAAGATGGTTGGAGAATAAATTCATGTCATTTCGAGAGTTCAGACGCACACTGTCGAAAGCCCGAAGCAATCGCCCGCGAAGCGAGAAAACTCTTCGTGAGGCATATTCCGTGCACAGGACTGCTGCGTTGTACGCCCATTGACATTTGGTATGGAGGCTGATGAATGTCCAAAAAAGGACGAGTATTTTCCGGGGCGCGACCAACGGGTCGCCAACATTTGGGGAATTATCTGGGCGCGATCCAGAACTATGTCGCGTTGCAGGAGAATTATGATTGTGTCTACTGCATCGTAGATGTCCACGCCCTGACCACGGTGGAAACCACCCAGGATTTGAAGCTAAATACGATAGAGATGGTGCTCGACTGGCTGGCAGCCGGGATTCGCCCCGAAGAGTCGATCGTGTTTGTGCAGTCGCACGTGCCACAGGTGATGGAATTGCACACGTACCTTTCGATGGTGACACAACTCGGCAAGCTCACCGATCTGCCAACATTCAAAGAGAAAGTTGCCCAGCACCCGGAAAATATCAATTATGGCTTGCTGGGGTACCCTGTGTTGATGACCGCCGATATTGTGCTCTATAAAACAGATCTGGTCCCGGTCGGCGTGGACCAGGCGCCCCATATAGAATTCGCCCGCGAGATCGTCCGCTCGTTTAATTACCGCTATAACACAAAGGTTCTCATCGAACCGCAGGTCAAGCACACCGAAGTTTTGAAAGTGATTGGTATCGACGGCAAGGCGAAAATGAGCAAGAGTTTGAACAACCATATTGAGCTTGCCTCCACGCCCGAAGAGACGACCGCCCGCGTCCGTGAAATGGTCACGGATCCGGCGCGCGTCAAACGCACCGACCCCGGTAACCCCGACGTGTGCAATGTCTATTCCATGCATAAGATCTTCTCACCGCAAGCCGATGTTGATATGGTCAATGTCGAATGTCGCCGTGCAGGCATCGGATGTGT
>JBKPQD010000005.1:0-3098 GCA_046733915.1 Chloroflexota bacterium | reverse complement strand
CCACTTCTTTTGGATTGTCGTCCAGAATTTTGTCGATGGTTTCCTGGATGAACCCTTCATCGGAGACCTGTGCCAGGTTTTTCGTTTTGACAATTTCTTCGGGCTTGCCGCCATGATGGAAGAGCTCGCCCAATACGATCTTGCCGGCATTCCCGCCAATGGTTTTCTCCGTTACCAGATCGATTAATTTCGCCAGATCTGTTGCCGGGATCGGAATACTCGATACATCCACGTGGAGATCATTCATGTAGCGCATGAACTCTCCGGCAATCCACGAGCTGACGGTCTTGGCGGAACTCCTGGATTTGGAAACCACGGCTTCAAAATAGTCTGCCAGCTCTTTTTCAGATGTTAACAAGCGCGCTTCCTGCGGTTTCAATTCATATTGTTCTAGGAAGCGCTGTGTTTTCGCTGCAGGCAATTCCGGTAAGGCGGCGCCAATGGAATCGATCCAATCTTGTTGGATCACGAGTGGCGGCAAATCCGGCTCGGGGAAATAGCGATAATCATGGGCGCTTTCCTTGCCGCGCTGCGAATAGGTCTTGCCGGTCGCTTCATTGAATCCGACCGTTTCCTGCTCGATCGTTCCACCGCCTTCATAAATTTCTCTCTGGCGTTTGATCTCATATTCCGTCGCCTGGACCAACGCTCGGAAAGAGTTGAGGTTCTTGATCTCAGTCCGCGTGTTGAGTTCTTCGCTGCCCACCTCGCGGACCGATACATTCGCCTCAAAGCGGATCACACCTTTTTCCATGTCCCCTGAATTTACGCCGAGGTAACGAAGGATGGCGTGCAGCTTGGTCGCGTACGCTTTTGCCTCTTCGGGAGAACGCAGGTCCGGCTCGCTGACAATTTCCAATAACGGGACACCGCTGCGGTTGTAGTCCAGGAACGAGCTGTCATCCGCGTGAGACAGTTTGCCGGTGTCCTCTTCCAAATGCACGCGGCGAATCCGGATATCCTTGATGCCTGTGTCCGTTTCAATTTGAATCTTGCCGTCGGTAGCGAGCGGTTGGTCATATTGTGAGATCTGGTAGCCCTTTGGCAGATCGGGATAAAAATAATTTTTGCGGGCGAAAATACTTTCATGGTGGATTTCGCATCCAAGCGCCAGACCGACCCGGACGGCCAGCTCCACGGCTTTTTGGTTCACTACCGGGAGCGCGCCCGGCTGGCCCGTGCAAACGGGACAGATATAGCGATTCGGCCGGGCAGTGATCGAATCGACGACTTCACATCCGCAAAACATTTTGGACTTTGTCAATAATTCGGCGTGGACTTCGAGTCCGATGATCGGTTCGTATTTCATGGCTGGCCGTTCCAACAGGGGGGATGTTTGGTGTGCCAGTCCGTCTGGCTTTGGTACACGTGACCGATTTTCAGCAGCGTTGCTTCTGAGAAATGCGGACCCAGGATCTGCATCCCAATCGGGAGTCCGTTCGAGAACCCGCACGGAACCGAAAGGGCTGGAATGCCTGCCAGATTGACCGCCACCACATGCACATCGGATAAGTACATATCGAGCGGGTTGGTGATCTTTTCCCCGATGCGGAAGGCAGTTGTCGGCGCGACCGGGGTAATCAGTGCATCGCAGGTCTTAAATGCCTTTTCAAAATCCTGGCGAATCAGGGTGCGAACCTTTTGCGCTTTTAAATAGTAGGCATCGTAATAACCTGCCGAAAGGGCAAACGTGCCGAGCATAATACGGCGCTTCGTTTCGGCACCAAAGCCTGCCTCACGGGTCTTCAAATAGACATCCATCAGGTCTTTGCCACCTCGTTCCGAACGTCCAAACCGGATCCCGTCATATTTCGCAAGGTTGGAGCTAGCTTCGGCAAAAAGAATCAAATAATAGACAGGAATGGCATATTGGGTGTGCGGTAAAGAAACTTCGACAACTTGGGCGCCCAGGCTTTCGATCTGCTGGATGGCAGTCCTGAGCGCAGCGTCGACATTGGGATCGAGACCTTCGACAAAGTATTCTTTGGGAATTCCCAGGCGAAGCCCGCGCAAGTTTTCAGACGCGTGCAAGATTTCGGCATAGGGTGGAACAGGCTCTGTGCGGGAGGTGCTATCCTTCGAATCGTGTCCCGCAATTGTCGCCAGGACCAGAGCCACATCATAGGCGCTTCTTGCCATCGGACCGATTGTGTCGAATGAAGAAACGAGCGGAATCAAACCGTAGCGCGAGACGCGTCCATAGGTGGTCTTGAGCCCTGTGATCCCGCAGAAAGCCGCCGGCATGCGGACCGATCCGCCGGTATCTTCGCCAAGCGCGAAGGGCGCCAGTCCCGCGGCGACCGCTACCGCCGAGCCGCCGCTGGAGCCACCGGGGACATAATCCAAATTCCACGGGTTGTGTGTCGTGAAAAAACCGGAGTTCTCGGTCGACGAACCCATGCCAAACTCGTCCATGTTGTTCTTGCCGAGCAGCACGCAATTGGTTGCCTGCAACTTTTTGATCGCCGTTGAGTCGTAGAACGGTTTGTAGTTCTCCAGAATCTTCGAAGAGCAAGTTGTGTTGATGCCGCGCGTCGAGATCGAATCCTTGGCAGAGTAGGGGATGCCTGCCAGAGGATTTGTGATTTCGCCCGTCTTGATCTGCTGGTCTGCGTTCGATGCTTGCTCGACGGCAACCTGCTCCGAAACCGTGACGTAGGATTTCAGCTGTGGATCGAGTCGATGGATTCGTTCGAGATAGGCGCGCGTCAGCTCTGCTGACGAAATCTTGCGGCTCGAAAGCAGTTCGTGCGCTTGCTGAATGCTGAGGTCGTGTAAATCCATTTCATTCCTGGCGGTAGGTCATGTGGGACGATGTGAAGCATCTCCTTTGAGAAGGGAAGCGCTTCGCTCGGTACGACATCTTACTCTTCGATATGGACGCGCGGGATCACAACGTAATCATCCTTTGTTTGCGGCGCGTTGGAAAGGAATTCCTCCGTCGGAACGGATGCTTCGATCTCATCCGCCCGCGGTTGGTTCTGCTGACTGGACACAAGATAGGCAGGGGGGACGTTGTCTGTATCTACTTCATTTAAAACGCTCACGTAATCTAAAATATCCTTGAACTGAGAAACGAACATCGCAATCTCTTCCTG
>JBKPQD010000004.1:0-5597 GCA_046733915.1 Chloroflexota bacterium | reverse complement strand
CACCATCCCAGACTGCTGTCGCAGGCGCATTGACTGCTGCAGTTGGTAATTCCAGAGTGGGCAGAGCGGTATCAGTGAGGGTCGCCGCCGGAGTGCGGGAGGGCGCGTTTGTAGATGTTGCCGTGGGGAGTTCAGCAGTTGGCGTATTGACGTCTCCGAAAAAAGGCTCGGTCGCGGCGGGAGCTTCGGTGACGGGCGCCTCAGTGGGCGCTTCTATGGAGGTGGGAACCTGTGTTGCGGACGGGGCTTGAGTCGCCGGCGCAGCACCGCCACATGAGGTGATCAACACTGATAAAAAAAGGATCCAAAGGATTCGTCGAAGCATCCAGACTCACTTTCCACAGCAAGACAGCGATGGAGCTATTTTGACGGGTCAGCCCAACTCTATTTTCGCACCCAGGCGGGACAGCAGGTGGATTTGTTGATGAGCAATCGCATTTCCCCCGAAGGGAGTTTCGCGATCTGCACATCCATTCTACCATTTAGGACTACGTTGAACGCCAGAGTGTTCCCATCCGGTGACCAGTGCGGCGTTTCGGCGCGTCCCCCTGCCAAATGCGTCACCTGACTGACCTCTCCGCGCTGCACGTTCACTACGTAGATATTACTGATTAACGAGTCCGCCGATTGATTCGCGCTCTTGTCGTCGGGGTTTTCTCGTTTGACGAACGCGATCTGCGTACCATCCGGGGACCAGTTCTCGGCGTAGCCATGACCGGCATCCGCGTCTGCCAGCTTGTGCGCATCCGTCCCATCGGCGTTCATAACCCATAGCTCCCCTACTGTGAACGGGGTCTGCGAATCGGGGATTTTTATGAAGGCGATCTGGCTGCCGTCCGGCGAGTAGCGCGCAAATGAAATGTAATTGAGCGGATCCGCATATAGCTCCTCTACAGGGAGTCCTTGATTTTGAGAGAAATGAAGCTCGCTCCCGGCACCTAACCCTCGCGAAAAGGTAAAGATAAAATTTTCAGAGTTCGGTTTGACCGATAGATCATATATCCAACGGACCAGGTTCAGCTCATCAAGCTTGCCATTTGTATGGATACGGACGACACGTCCGCGATTCAGCGAATCTGTTTTGATATAGGCCGATTTGCCATCGGCAGCCCATGCAAGAAAATGGCTGTCCGTATCACGGACAGGCTGAGTGACCGAGTCTGACTCGGTATCCAAAAAAAGAACCGTCTGCCCATTGGAACAGTTCAACTCGATCAACAGGAATACTCCAAGCGGCGCCGGATATGTATCGAGCAATCCACAATCCGGAGGGATGGAAAACGGAATCTCATCGGTCGCCTGCGAGTCCGCCGAGAATTCGATGAAAGCCGGCGGATCGAAGCGATAAACATAGAACGTGGCTGCAGGCGTGGATTGGACAGCAGGCGTACAGGAAAGGAGAACACAGAGGATCACGAACACATAACAAGTGGTTTGAATTTTCATCGTCATCAGGTTCTTACATGGGCGAGGTTATAATCATCTAGGATATTCATCCCTAACTTTACCAACAAATCGGATTTTAGTTATGCATATTCTCGTAACGAACGATGATGGCGTGCAAGCGCCCGGACTTCTCGCCCTCGCTCAGGAGATGCGCAAGCTCGGCAAGGCGACGGTGTTCGCACCGGATCGTAACTGGTCAGCATCCGGGCATGTCAAGACGATGGAGCGGCCCATGCGTGTAAAGGAAACTACGCTTGCCGATGGGACGCCTGCTTTTATGTCGGATGGCGCGCCTTCGGATTGTGTTGCTTTACCGTTATTGGGACTTGTCGAAGAGCAGGTTGATCTCGTTGTTTCCGGGATTAATCCTAACGCCAACATCGGCCACGATGTCACCTATTCGGGAACGGTCACCGCGGCGATGGAAGCGGTCATCGCCGGGGTGAAGGGAGTCGCCGTTTCACTGGATTCGCCCGAGGGCCATCAAGGTGCGCTGGATTATTCCACGGCCGCCATCGTTGCCCGGCGTGTCGCGGAACAAGTCCTAGCCGACGGCTTACCCAAGGGCGTTGTGCTGAATGTCAATGTTCCCTATCTGAAAGAAGACGAACTCAAGGGCTACATGATCACCCGTCAAGGACTGCGAGTCTATCGTGACGCGCTTGAGTCGCGCCTTGACCCGCGCGGCAAACCATATTATTGGATCGGCGGTGAGTATCCCACCGGGGTAGATGAACCTGGCACCGACTTCGGTGCCTTGCGCGCCGGATGCGTGTCGATTACACCACTACATTTGGATCTGACCTCATACAAGACCATGGATATTTTGAAGAACTGGAAATTTTGATATTTATGTTGGGATAGGCAGCTCGCGAAGCACGCGACGGAGGGTGACCATCCCAACAATTGATTCGTGACGAGTCATGAACTGGGTATATGTAACAGGTTCGATATCATTTATGATCGGCGTAATCATTGGGATTAGCGGGCTAAAGTCTTTGCGTTCCAAGTTTCATGAACAGGCTGAGATCCGTTGGACGCAATCTCCGCTTTCCCCATGGCGCTACGAAACGTGGAACATTATTGCTATTAGCATCCACTCGATCGGCCTGATTTCTTTGGCTGCTTTGGTGATGTGGAGTCTGACGTACAACGCCTTGTTCAAATTGCCCGCCGATCATCCCTCCTTTATTCTCTACGCGCTGGCATCCTTTATCCTATTTTTTACCACGTATGTTTCCGGTGTCATGGTTGCCTATCATTTTATGCAACAGTGGATTCGGCCGATATCATACGGCATTTCAAATGATGGCCTGTGGTACGGCGGTTTAAGAGTAGACTGGAAAAGCTACAGCCATTATGAACTTGGTCCCGAGCATGGCTTGATCAGTTTATACTCGGGTTATAGTCCCACTTTGCGATCGTGGGTCCTCCAGCCACCATCGGAAGCATTTGCTGGTATTTTAGGACTGATCCAGAAGAATTTACCCGCCGCAAGAGTCGTGGATGATGTGCCCTGGCAGCGGTCTCCGCTTGCTTTGGTGCTCGCGATGAGTCTGTTGGTGATCAGTACCTTGTTACCAGCCGTCTGGGGCTGGATGCGCAATGCGTCTTGGCTGTGGATCTATGCATTTTGCGCATTCTTCCTTGTCCAATGGCTTGGCATCCTGTTAATCACCCGCTTCGATGGTCGTTAAGTTGGAGAAGCAATGACCGAAGCTTCCATCCATGCCTACTGGCGAACATTTCTTTCTACACTGCCTTCGGATTCCCCATATCATACAAAATCCTATTCGAAAGGCGGGTATGGCGACAGCCCGGAACTGGCGAATGAATTGATCCGATTGATTTTGATCGGGAAGAAAACTGCGACCTGTGGAAGCTTATGGGAGTGGGAAGCCGAGGGCAAGCCGCTTCCGCAATCTGGCGATATCTGGGTCGAAGTAGATGGCTGGGGGACTCCAGTTTGTATTACAGAGACTACGGAAGTGACCATTCGCAAATATAATGAAGTCGATGCGGATTTTGCTCGTTCCGAGGGCGAAGGAGATTTATCCCTGCATTCCTGGCGACAGGCGCACAAGAATTACTTTTCACGCACGCTTTCTAAGATTGGCAGAGAATTTTCAGAGGACATGCCATTGATATGTGAGAGATTTCGAATGATATATAAATAATGTCGGGTGGATCGCGATCCGCCCGACAGAAAACAAAAGGAAAACCTATGCCCTATCTTGCCTCAGATACTCGTTACGATTCCATGGTTTACAACCGCGTCGGTCGCAGCGGACTCAAGCTCCCGGCAATTTCGCTTGGCTGGTGGTACAACTTTGGTGGACGCGACACTATCGAAAACGGACGCGCCATCGCCCGCCGCGCCTTCGATCGCGGTGTCACCCATTTTGACCTTGCCAACAACTATGGTCCGCCTCCCGGCTCGGCTGAGGAAACCTTTGGTCAGCTCTACAAGCAGGATTTCCATCCCTACCGGGATGAATTGATTATCTCGACCAAGGCCGGCTATGACATGTGGCCCGGTCCCTATGGGGAATGGGGCTCGCGCAAATATATGCTTGCCAGCCTCGATGCATCTCTCAAACGTATGGGACTCGATTACGTGGATATCTTCTACAGTCACCGCTTCGACCCCGAAACGCCGCTCGAAGAGACGATGGGTGCGCTTGACACCGCCGTTCGCCAGGGCAAGGCCCTATATGCTGGCATCTCGTCCTACAATCCGGACCAGACACGCCGCGCTGCTGAAATCTTACACGATTTGGGTACACCCTGTCTGATCCACCAACCGCCCTACAACATGCTCGACCGCTGGATTGAAGGTGGGCTACTGGAGGTTCTCGTCGAGGAAGGCATTGGATGCATCGTCTTCTCGCCTCTCGCCCAGGGACAGCTGACCGACCGTTACCTGAACGGAATCCCCTCCGGGGCGCGCGCCACCAAAACTGAGCGCGTCTGGCTGACGCCGGATGACGTAAAATCCAATCTACCGAAGGTCCAGCAGTTGAACGAGCTTGCCCAAGAGCGTGGACAATCCCTCGCCCAAATGGCAATCGCCTGGGTCCTGCGCAAACCCGCCGTAACGTCGGCGCTGATCGGCGCCAGCAGTGTTCAACAACTCGAAGACAACCTTGCCGCGCTGAACAATTTACAATTCAACGATGGGGAGTTGGATAGGATAGAATCGATATTGAAAGATTAGTGTCATTGCGAGGCGGGCGTTCGCCCGACGAAGCAATCTCCGTCTAATCGGGAAGAAGTACAAAACGAGATTGATCCGTTAAATGGGAGATTGCTTCGCCCTACCGGGCTCGCAATGACAGGAGATTAATATGGGCTTCCTCAAAAATCTCTTCGGCGGCACACCCGCCAAACCAGAAAAAAGATTTTACGTTTTCCAGGTCAAATGCAATCGCTGCGGTGAGATCATCGAAGGCCGCGTGGACCTGGACAACGACCTCAGCCTGAGCGATGAGGGCGATAATTATATTGTCCGCAAAGGCTTGGTCGGCGCGAACCGCTGCTTTCAACAGGTCGAGGTCGAAATGACGTTCAACTCCGCGCGCGAGCTGCTAGAGAAATCTGTACGCGGCGGAACATTTGTCGAATAATTTGTATTGACAGGCGGTTACCCGTCCCCACGGAGATCGATCATGCGCTATTCCTCTCCTCCCAACCAACAAGCCTATTACGAACAGGTTTGGAACCTCGTCCGCCAGATTCCGCCCGGCAAGGTGGCGAGTTACGGGCAGATTGCCATGATGATTCCGCCGCCAATGGGCGTGGACTTCGAAAGCTACAAGGCATTCAGCCCGCGCTGGGTGGGTGGCGCGATGGCGGCCTGTCCCGATGGTGTGCCGTGGCAGCGCGTCATCAATTCCCAAGGCAAGATCAGCGAGCGTGAAGGGGCAGAGCGGCAGCGCGAACTTTTGGAGCAAGAGGGCGTGTTATTTGTAAAAGATAAAGTGGACATGAAGAAATTCGGCTGGAAGGGTCCTTCTGAAGACGATGAACCACGGCAAGAGACTTTGTTTTAGGCGAACAGCACATCGAATGTTTGATTGTGGTACAGTTGGCGAAATCTTATACGCCCAGCGCAGGAAGTAGAGGGATTAAGCGGGCTGAATATTCCATTT
>JBKPQD010000003.1:0-8585 GCA_046733915.1 Chloroflexota bacterium | reverse complement strand
GTATGGAAAGCAAAGTTAAACTTTTTGGGCACCCGATTCATCCCATGCTGATCGTGTTTCCCGCCGGATCTTTTACCGCCGCGGTGATCTTCGATATCCTCTATTTGATCTTCCGCAATCCGCTCTTTCCTGCGGTGTCGTTCTATATCATTGCGCTGGGCGTGCTGGGTGGCTTGCTCGCAGCGGTCTTTGGTTTCATCGATTGGTCAGCTTTGCCAAACAATTCCCGCGCCCGGGCAATTGGTCTTTGGCACGGGCTGGGTAACTTTGTGATCGTCGTGCTGTTTGCCGTGAGCTGGCTGCTGCGCCGCGGGAACGCAAATTTTGTGCCGGGCGGCTTCGCGCTGATCCTCTCATTTGCAGGGATTCTGCTCGCTTTGATCACCTTGTGGATCGGTGGAGAGCTCGTTTATCGCCTCGGCGTGGCGGTCGATCCCGGCGCAAATGTGAACGCACCGAGTTCCCTTTCGCAGTCGAGCATTACGAACAGTGAGCGAATCCGCAACCGGTAACATATCGAGGTAACCACTTCCTCCGCTATTCCCGGCTGGCACGCAGCTGCCCGATTGTATTAAAGTCTTGGTTTGCGTGCAGTGCCGATCAGGTAACGACCGGTGTGTTTATTGCTGCCTAGACCCTTGAAGTCTGGATTGCGCCGTACGCTTTACTGCCGAAGGTACGTGGTAGAAAATGAAAACAGTCCTCAAGTTCCTGAGGACTGTTTCGTTTTTGAGCCTAGGTGGCCCTTACTCTTCGAGGCCAGTCTCGCTAATCCTGAAAATATGTGGCTCGCCAAAGAGCATGATTTTAATGGCGGTATCCGTGACGGGCGAAGGTGGTGTACAGAACAGTGGAGGCAAATCTTCATCGAAACCTTTTATGAAGGTCGCACTAATGCAGACTGAGATGTTGCCCTGCGCGTCCTCGGTCCAGGAGACTGCTCGAAGCCGAGCCACGACCTCTCCATTATCCTCCGAGTACGCGCCACCACCGCCGGCGCTTCCATCCTCATAGAGGGGGCCACCTACCCATCCACCCTGCCCAAGTGCCGCCAACGTCCATGTATATTCGACATCTCCGCCGCTGGCTTTCGCTGCCGAAGCCGTGGAGAATATCAGGATGGCTACTACTGCAACGAGCAAAATAGACTTTCGCATACGACAACCTCCTAGGATTTTCAAGTAATTCATCTGCAGGCTAAATTAAGCACTACAGGCTGAGCGTACACAGCAGGGGGTAGACGCATATAGTTTGGATTGGCGCTGAACGCCTAACTCGGATCGTCGTTGACGCTTTCTATTAATAGGTACGCCTTCGAAGCGAGGAACGGATTAATTTGGAGATAAGAATAGGGTTAACAGGGCATGAATTCCCCCGACATACAAGCGCCCCTCACGAATGGGAACTACTCAGGGGATCAAATCTTGCAGATCATCCAAGGACGGCAGCTCGCCCCGGTTTTCAAGTTGCTGCAGGTCTCGCAAGGTCTCGTACTCCTGTCGGCAGGTGGCGCATTGATTCAAATGTTGTTTTAGCTGAGGCATCTGAGTCACGGCATCCTCCCCCGCAAGTTCCAGTTCCACAAAGTGAGAGACCAAATCGAAGCACTCAGAACAGGAGATTTCGGTCTCCTGCGTATTATGAATATCCTGTAACCAGCGTTCAAAACGATTCTTTTTCACAGTCATTTGTTGCATTCCTCGTCGAAATCTTACTGTGTACTACCAAATAAAGTGAGTGTCTCACCGACCTCAAAACCGCGTGCCTTCAGGCCAGTCTTTAGCTTGAGACGGGCATCGTGCAGCAGCTTATAGACCGCATTGCGATTTGTACCGAGGTGCCGCACCACTTCATCCAAAGGGACATCGTGGATCAGCATCAGGACAAGAACCTGGCGCTGTTTCTCGGTGAGATCGTTCTGAATTACATCCTGAAGCATCGCTTGCACTTCCGTCTGCATCGCAGAGCGCTCTGGTGCAGCTTCATTCGATGGATCCTCCATTAATTGTTCCAGGAAACCCGTCGCCTCGGAAGATGCTAACTCGTCGAGGGAAACGGATTTCCAGCGCTCGCGCCGCGCCGCCATCATTGAAATGTTGATGGCAAACTTATATGCCCAGGTCGAAAATTTACTATCGCCGCGAAAATCTGACAGGTGATTCATGACCGCAATCATAGCATCCTGCGCGCTATCTTCTGCACGTTGCAGAATTTCCTCATGGCCCAATGCCCGAAAGTCGCCCAGGTTTCTGCTGAAAAAATATAAGGCGGCGCGCAACAAAAGATCACGTAGATCGGCGAGGGCAGCTTCCTGCTCGGAACCGGTTGCACGCAAATCATCTAGCCATTCTTGGTTTGAACGTGATCTTGGCATTTCCAGCGATTATACAACCAAGCAAAATTGTCTGAGGCGTTTTCGGTGGCAATAAAATGACTCCCTCGGGCAGGGAGTCTGCGGGCATGCGCGTCGTGACAAGAGATTTGAGCTCGAGAGCTCACGGACCGAAGCCACTTTCAGAAATCTTGAACGGTAGACCTCCTCGCTTTAGGATAGTTCTGAAAGGCATCGAGCCGCTTGACATAGCAAACTCCCTATCCTAAGGGTTTTTTGGATCATCCCATCGCTTTTCCTACCAGGACGGAGACGAAGAGGTTCTACTTGTAGTTCGACAAGACTTGCAGATATCCGGAGGAATCGGGTACGCTCATCTCTGCCCAGAGATTTTCGAAATCCAGTGGCTTTCGACCATCAAATGAAATTTTGCCATCCTTACGGGGCCACCCATCCGGCGGGCGATCCCATGCCAGTTCGATCCCGTTGAAATCCGGGTCATGTAGATAGATCGCTTCGTGTGTGCCATGATCGGAAGCGCCGTCAATCGACCAGCCGCCATCGAGCAGACGCTTGAGCGCGATGGCTAAGTCCCGGCGGGTCGGATACAGGATGGCGAAGTGATACAGGCCCGTTGCACCGCGAGCAGGCGGCTGCCCGTTCTCGCTTTCCCAGGTGTTGAGACCGATATGGTGATGGTAACCGCCGGCGGATAAAAAAGCCGCTTCTCGTCCGTAACGAGTGATCAGGTCAAAGCCCATCAATTGATGATAGAACTCAATGGAACGTTCTAAATCGGCAACTTTTAAATGAACATGACCAATGGAGGTACCCGCAGGAATAGAAAGAGCAGTCATAAGAAATGTCTCCTCATAATAAATAAAGGAGCTATCCGTTAGGGATAGCTCCCTATTGACCTCTCGTCTATGTTGAGTCGTCCCTCATTTTAGCTCAATTCGCGAGATTTCCAGAGCTGCTATTTTAGAGTAACTTGTCTGCTGGCGGAACCGCCCAGGCTGCTACGTACGGTAATGTTTTGCGGGTTGGTCGGCCAGGAGAAGTCGCCGCGGTAACGACCGCCACCATCGTTTTGCAATGTGCCGATTAATGTGTTTGTAGCCGTAACAAAAACCTGTAAAGTTGCATTGGCACTGCTGCTCGTTGCCTCCACGCGCAGTTCCCGATTACCGGAGGAATACTCCGCAATCTGAATAGCAATGGAGTCGGGCGAAGCTGTCCGTGTAGCTGTGGGACTCGAAAGAATTTGCGTTGCTGTTGGAAGTGCAGCGGTCGGGGTTGCAGTGGGCAATGCCGAAGCTGACGTGGGAGGGACGCTTGTCGGGGTTGACAGTGCAGGCGTGGGTGTCGGTGCCACAGTTGTAGAGGTTGGTATGACCGCCCGGAATGCCTGTGAGTTACCGTCCGGATCGATGACATCGCCGACGATCACGCTGCCATTGGAAGAAATCCCTAGCGCCAGCTGAATGAACCACGTGCCGGCAGGGCAAGGCACTTGATGACAGAACGGTGTCGTCACGCCTTGGTTCTGGAGAACTTTGCTGAGCTGCTCAATCCTTCCCGTCGCGCTCGTCCAACGGAAGGCTGAATACTCGGAGATTCCATTGACAAACGGAAGTCCAGCCCCACCCACGACAATCGTACCGTCAAGGGAGGTTGCGTGTGCCTCACTAGAGTTTCCACCCAGCGTACCTAGGCTTCGCGCCCTTGTATCCCAGCGTGTGGCAAGCTGATTGCCCTTATCGTCCGTGCTGGTCCCGACCACGATGTTTCCATTATCTGAGCAGTCCTCTGCATACGCGAGGTTGTTCCTGCCGACGCCACCCAGATCCTGCATGGTCCCGTTTCGCCAGCGGAAGGCTTTCTGAATCCCTGCACTGTTTACCGTGGATCCTACGGCTGCTCCGCCGAGGGCACAGACAGCCTGGCCTTTGCTATCCCGTCCGCCGGAAAGAAAACCGAGGTCGGTCACGACGCCATTCTTCCACTGGAACGCGTGCCAACTGCCTTCGGCATCTACGTAAAATGAGCCAACAATAATAGTGCCATCACGCGAGATGTCTGTCGCTTTGGCATCCGACCCTGGCACATTGGAAAGCTCCTGCATCCCGGTCGCTGCCGTCCACAAAAAAGGACGCTGGAATCCGCTCAGGCCCCGCGCCCAGCCAACGACTTTTGAACCATCATCCGATACTGCGTAAGCTTCCGCTTCGTGAGCATCCGGATTTAATGTACCCAGATCCTGGAAGGCGCCCGCTGTCCAGCGATAAGCATGTGGCGGCCTAAAAAATCCGTCTATCGCCCAGAAATTCCCGACGACAACAGAACCGTCCGCGGAAACATCCCAGGCACGACTCTGCGCACTGTTCGGTCCCAGACCAAGCGGCTCAAAGCTGGCGCTCGCAGCCTGTGCCGGGGCGGCAGATGCAACCTTGCTCAATTGTATTCCTGCCAGATTCAGACCCAGGAGCGGAAGTACGCTGATGAAAATGCGTAATAACCAACGATAGATCTTCTTATTGAACATTATTAATCTCCATGATTCGATAACTTCTCGCCACTGCGAGACATGAAAGGCAGCTCAATTCATGGTAATGCTGAATGGTGCTGTCATGCTTGCTGCCCTCCGCGAGCGATTACCTTTGCGGTAAATGTTTAATGAGCGGGCCCTTTTGCTAAATCCACTACTTCAAGGTAGCTGTCCTGCTTGCTGAGCCACCGAGACTGCCGCGGACAGTCATATTTCGCGCATTCGTCGGCCAGGAGAATTCTCCGCGATAACGACCACCGCCTTCATTCGCAATGTCCCGATCTATGTATTGTTGGTCTGCCATAAGCCTGCAGGGATGCACTGCGATTGATGAAAAACGCTTTAAATGTTCGTCTCGGTCTTCAGCCCCCAGCCGCCTAAGGTGAAAAGCTTGGCGAGCCCTTTCTTTACTATACGTGCGGACAAGCAATTCGGATTTCTGTATCCAAATTAAAATCTTGAGAAACTACGGTGAGATGGACTACTGCCGTGGCACTCGCCGATCCACGTCACGAAGCATGCAAACGAATGAAGCACGTTAGACTCTTGGAGAACCATCTCATTCAATGGATTGACCGTTTCAGTTGTACTGAATACCATCTTCCAACCATGGGGGAACACCGTTTTATACAGGTAAGAAAGTCAACCTTGCCGAAACTAATAAATGCGATACGTGTGACAATAGTTCTCCAAGCGTATCGTCAACAAACACCAATATTTAAGCGCATTTTAAGATTACGCTTTTTTCCAACGCCCACTAGGACTCGTTACAAGACGATCACGCCATTCCTAGTTGTTTCGGTAACTTGTCAGATCGGCAGCCGTTCTGCAAACGATCGATTACTGCGGGCGCAAAGCAATGGAATGGTAACTGTACAAATTACGGGTCGTTAACCGGTATAAGAAGAAAGGAGATCAATGATGGAAAGTCGGGTTAAGCTTTTTGGACATCCTGTCCATCCGATGTTGATTGTGTTTCCAGCCGGATTGTTTACAGCGACGGTCATCATGGATATTCTCTATTTGATCTTCGGCAATCCGGCATTTGCCACTGTTGCCTTCTATATGATGATCATTGGCGTCGTGGGTGGATTGTTGGCGGCCGTCTTCGGGTTCATAGACTGGTCTGCATTGCCGAGTAACTCTCGCGCGAGGAACATTGGTGTTTGGCATGGCCTTGGCAACTTTGTCATCGTGGTGCTTTTCGCACTGAGCTGGTTCCTGCGCCGTGGAAGTCCCAATTTTGTACCCAGCGGTTTGGCATTGATCCTCTCGTTTGCCGGGATTGTGCTTGCTTTAGTAACCCTGTGGATCGGTGGCGAACTTGTCTACCGCCTGGGCGTGGCCGTGGACCCGGGTGCGAATGTCAATGCGCCGAGTTCCCTCAAAGAGCCATCCGCCGTCAACCGTACAGAACGAATCATTAACAGGTAAACAAAGATGGGCAGGCAAATACGCCTGCTGTTGGGAATCAGCGTCTTCTGGCTAGCACTGAGCGTACTCACCGATGGAATCAACACGCTGGTATTGCCGCTCCAAATAAGCGGGCTTGCCGACCGACATACGCAAGCAACAGCCTTGGGCTTACTCACATTTCTCGGTCTGCTGGCGGGGGCGCTGATCCAACCAATTGCAGGTGCATTCTCGGATAAGTTTTATCCTTTAATGGGGCGGCGGGGATTTATTGGGCTTGGATTGGCTCTGTGCCTGATTTCGTTATTGCTGTTTGCTACATTTCAGAATTTCTTGGGAGTTATGGTAGGCTATCTGGCAATCCAAGCATCTGCCAGTGTTGCACAAGCGGGACAGCAGGGATTGATTCCCGACTTGGTGGATGCAAACCAGCGAGGACTTGCGTCCGGTTTTAAAGGCTTCATGGATTTGTCGGGAGCCATGCTGGGGTTTGTGGTGCTGGGGCAGCTCCTTGGTTCCGGCAAGTCGCTGCTCGCGATCGGGGCGATCGGCGGACTGCTTGTCGTTCTCTATCTGCTCGCGGCGTTGCTGACACCCGAAGACAAGCCAATGCCAGGAATGGCTCCAAAAACCAATGCGATTCCTTTAAAAAAAATATTTAGCGTAGATCTTTCTCAACATCGAATGTTTGTTCGCCTTGTGGTGGCACGATTCCTATTTCTCCTGGGAATCTATACAACGGGACGTTTCCTGCTGCTGTTTGTCGCAAATCGTCTGGGATTGACAGAAAACCAGGCTGCGGAACAAGCTGGAAATCTGCTCGCGGGACTGGCATTGATTACAGTTTTAGCGTCTCCCATCACCGGTTGGCTTGCCGACCACATGGGTCGTGTTCCACTGATGATCGCCGGAGCCATTTGTAGCGCGGCCAGTGCGCTGTTGTTAATCGGCGCACATTCTACGGTCCAGATCCTATGGTTTGGTGGATTGATGTCCCTTGGCTCGGCTGCCTTTGCCGGAGGGAGCTGGGCAATGCTAGCCGACGTAGTTCCGAAAGATGAGTCGGCTCGCTACTTTGGGCTGGCAAATTTCAGCACGGCTGGTTCCGCAGCCGCGGCGGGTCTTTTCGGTCCGATCATTGACGGAGTTGATCGCGTCTCGCCCGGGATGGGATTTTCTGTGTTGTTTGCACTGGCAGCGCTGGCATTTCTTGCCAGTATTGTGCCAATGAAAGGTTCATTCTTGAAGAAAGGTAGAGAAGATTATGAAAACAAAACTCGCGCCCACACTTCCGGATTGGTTAGCTTATCTGTACCAACCGATCCTGCCGGCATTAAAAAAGATCAAAATTCATAGAGAAGGACCTCGCGGCTATAACCCACAAGATATCCTCTTGCCAGAAGGCTATGTTGCTGAAATCGTGGCAGGCGGCTTCAATGCCCCTGTCCAGTGGTGCTTTGATGAGGATGGATACTGTTATGTTGTGGAATCCGGTCACAAAATTGACGAGATTCCGCGTATCCTGAAAGTGGACTCTCAAACGGGTACATGGGAACCTTTCTACACGTTTCCGAAAGATCAGTGGATGAAGGTCGGGGCGGTCACCGGGGCTTGCTGGCATAAGGGTTATCTCTATGTCATGAATACGGATACGCTCCTGCGCATTGGACACGACGGTAGCGTGCAAGAGATCGTAACCGGTCTGCCGGGGAGGGGCGATCACCAGGCAAATTATCCGGTGATTGGACCCGACGAAAAAATCTATTTCGGCGTGGGGAGCGCCACAAATTGTGGTATCGTCGGCGCCGATAACTTTGCTTATGAATGGCTTCCCAAAAACCCGGATGCCTGTGATGTGCCTGCCCAGGATGTTACCCTGGTCGGGCGAAATTACAAATTTCGAAATGTACTTGGAGATATTCGCGAGTCTGTAGAAACCGGCGCGTATGTTCCGTTCGGCACGCCGACTTCTCCGGGTCAGGTGATCAAAGGAAATGTCAAATGCACGGGAGCCATCCTGCGTTGTGATTTAGATGGCAGCAACTTGCAGGTCGTCGCCTGGGGGTTACGCAACCCTTACGGTATTGCATTTCACGGAGACGGTCGCCTGTTTGCCACCGAGCACGGCATGGATGAACGCGGTGGTCGCTACGTTTTCAATGACCCGGATGATTTTTATGAAATCCAGGAAGGCGAGTGGTATGGCTGGCCCGACTTTGCATCCGGCATCCGCCTGGATGATCCGTATTGGGGCGAAGGTGGGCACGGCCGCGAACCAGTCCTGGCGGAATT
>JBKPQD010000002.1:0-2618 GCA_046733915.1 Chloroflexota bacterium | reverse complement strand
GCGTATTGACTCCGGAGAGTTTAGCGGCTTTTTCATTGCCGCCCATGGCATAAATGCGGCGACCCACGACGGACTGGCTCGTAATAAATGCGTACCCTGCAATTAACACAAAAAGGAGAACCAGCACATTCGGAAGGCCCTTGTACGAAGCCATCAAATAACACAGCCCCAGGACGGCCGCCGTGATGATAATATTTTTGATGACAAAGAAATAGAAGGGAGTCACCTCGAAACCGTATTTTTGCTGGTTTTTCCTGCCTCGCAGATCCAAAATGATTAATAGAATCGAAAATAAAATTCCAATCACGAGCGTGGTCAGATGAAAGCCCGGGTACTTAAAAACATCTGGAATAAAGCCGGAACTTATTTTTTGAAACCCAGTCGGAAAAGGTCCCACCGACTCGCCCTGCAGCAATACAAACGTCAAGCCTCTAAAGACCAACATACCTGCCAGCGTAACGATGAAAGCTGGAATTTTAAGGTATGCTACCCAATAGCCTTGAAAGGCACCGATTGCTGCGCCGACCAGCAAACAAGCTGCAACGGTCAGCCTCCAATCGATGTGATAGCGGACGATCAGCACACCGGCCAGTGCGCCAACAACAGCCACAACCGATCCGACAGAGAGGTCAATCCAGCCAGAGACGATGATTAACAACATCCCCAGCGCCATGGTGATCACGTAGCTGTTCTGGAGGACCAGATTGGTTATATTCACTGGCTTGAATAGGATGCCACCGGTCTTAAACTGGAAGAAAACCATGACCGCGATCAACGCAATCAACATGCCGTATTCACGGATATTGTTTCTGAACAGCGTTGTCATAGTCTTCATGGCCCCGCTGTTACTGATTGGCTCGTTTGTAAGAGTTTTCATTGTTCCACTACCTCTTGTTCCGTCATAATGTATTCCATTACTTTTTCCTGTGAGGCTTCGCTGGCTGGTATTTCGCCGACAATTCTGCCTTCGCGCATGACGTAAATACGATCGCAGACACCTAAAATTTCCGGCAGTTCCGAGGAGATGAAGATGATTCCCTTTCCTTCACTGGCAAGCCGGTTAATGATGGTATAGATTTCATATTTCGCGCCGACATCGATACCGCGGGTAGGCTCATCCAGGATCAGAATATCCGGGTTCGCAAATAACCATTTACTCAGGACCACTTTTTGTTGGTTGCCCCCTGAAAGATTTACAGCCAGCTGCCGAATACTGGAGCACTTAATACTGAGCTTATCCCGGTATTCCCGAGTAACAGTCAATTCTTTGGGTTCATTAATAACCCCGCCCTCTGAAATTGCCTCCAGATTCGCCAGAGTGATATTATTTCGGATTTCCTGAATCAGAATCAATCCATAGGCTTTACGGTCTTCTGTTGCATAAGCAATTCCATTGGAAATTGCTTTATCGATTGTGCTGATATCCACTTCCTTACCATTTTTATAAGCGGAACCGCTGATACGAATACCGTAGGAACGGCCAAAAATGCTCATCGCCAGTTCCGTTCGGCCGGCGCCCATCAATCCGGCAATACCGACAACTTCGCCTCTACGGACGCTAATATTTACATTCTTACTAACTTTTCGATCGGCATGGAGGGGATGATACACATTCCAGTCGCGCACTTCAAAAATAGTTTCCCCGATGTTCGAATCGCGAGGTGGGAAGCGATGCTTCAGGTCGCGTCCCACCATGCCGCGAATGATTCGATTTTCTGTAATATTGTCTTTCCGAGAATCCAAGGTTTCGATCGTAGCGCCATCACGCAGGATCGTAATCGAATCAGCTACTTTTTTAACTTCGCTTAACTTATGAGAGATTAATATGGAGGAGATCCCATGTTCCTTGAACTGGAGCAATAATTGTAGTAGTTTTTCGCTGTCGCTTTCGTTCAGGGAGGCAGTGGGTTCATCTAAAATAAGAAGTTTGACTTTTTTCGCCAACGCCTTGGCAATTTCAACCAGCTGTTGTTGGCCCACCCCCATGTTTGTAATCAATGTATCGGGCGACTCATGCAATCCCACCCGATTCAATAATTCCTTGGTCCTCGAGACGGCTTCATTCCAGTTGATTACACCATGTTTTGCCTGCTCGTTACCCAAAAACATGTTTTCTGTGATGGAAAGAAAAGGCACAAGGGCGAGTTCCTGATGGATGATGACCAGCCCGACTTCTTCAGAATGATGAATATCCTGGAACCGGCATTCCTGTCCTTCAAAATAGATTTCCCCACTATACGTACCGTATGGATAGACACCGCTCAACACATTCATCAGGGTTGATTTTCCTGCTCCGTTTTCACCTACCAGAGCATGGATTTCGCCTTGCTTGACGCTAAAGCTGACATTGTCCAGGGCCTTAACGCCAGGGAATGTCTTCGTAATATTCCGCATCTCCAAGATGACATCAGCCATAATCTTCTCGTCCTCAATAAAATTTTGCTGCACGAACGAAGGGGTGTGTGAGGCTTACAGCCTCACACACCCAATTTCAAACGTCTTACTGCAGATCTTCAGCCTTGATATAGCCGCTATCTACCAATTCTTTCTGATAGTTGTTAATATCAATGCTAATCGGGGTCAGCAAGTAGGAAGGCACAACCTTGACACCATTGTCA
>JBKPQD010000001.1:0-1899 GCA_046733915.1 Chloroflexota bacterium | reverse complement strand
GGGAAGGGCAGTACTACCCTATGAGTTTCATTAATCTCCCGGCATCTGTGTTGACGTTGGTCAGTGGAACCTGTAGAATGAAATGATTGATGGTCGCCTGTCTTCCGTTTCCGGAAAATTCATCGTGCCCAGTGTAAAAATTAACGGTTCTATTCGGCCGGCAGCGATTGTGGATATACAATGCGAATATGCGGAGGAGAAGTGAAGCTCTATCTTATCTTTGCCCTGATCGATATAGTAATTCTGTTGGCATACCCGATTGTTTTTGTAGAGGGAAAGCTGCGAGAGTTCTTTAAAATTAAGAGGGAATACCGCCATACAGACTACCGGTGAAATCATGCACAGTGACTGCCGCTTACCGCATGGAGGTCCAGGATGCCATCAATGAATGATGTATTGGGTGTGATCATGGGAGGAGGGCGCGGGTCGCGTTTGCATCCGCTAACCAAGATGCGCTCGAAGCCGGCCGTGCCGATTGCAGGCAAGTATCGGCTCATTGATATCCCGATCAGTAATTGCATCAACTCGGGGATCTATCGCGTGGCGATCCTCACCCAATTCAATTCCGTTTCCCTGCACCGTCACATTTCCCAAACTTATAATTTCGATGTGTTCCACACCGGCTGGGTGGATATCCTCGCCGCCGAGCAAACTGCCGAAAGCGCGGCCTGGTACCAGGGGACGGCGGACGCGGTCCGCAAGCAGTTGTTTGAAATCCAGGCATCAGGCGCCGAGTACGTATTGATCCTGGCCGGTGACCATCTCTATCGCATGGATTACCGTCAAATGGCGGATTTCCTGTGGGAGAAACAGGCGGATATCGCGGTCGCGGTTCAACCTGTCGCACGCGGCGAAGCATCTCGTTTTGGGATATTGAAGGTGGAATCCGATGGGAGAATCTCTGCATTCGTCGAAAAGCCCAAAGACCCTGAGATCCAAAAATTTTTTGTGAGCCGGTTCCATGACGAAGAGCGCCCATTTTTGGGCTCCATGGGTATCTATCTGTTCAAGACCAAGGTGCTGTTCGACCTGCTGACAAACTTTCCGGAGTACGACGATTTCGGTGGAGACATTATCCCGCAGGCGATCAAGTCACTGAACGTGTTTGGGTTTGACTTCGATGGCTATTGGGAAGATATTGGAACGATCCGTTCTTTTTATGAAACAAATTTGAAGTTGACGAGCTCCAACCCGCCGTTCAATTTTTACGATCCGAAAGCGCCGATCTATACGCACGCGCGCTTCCTGCCCGGCTCGACGGTGGAAGATAGTAAATTGCAGGATGTGTTGATCGCGGAGGGATGCCGTGTCCGTAAGGCGGAGATTACGCATTCCATTGTGGGCATTCGCAGCCAAATCTCCGAAGGGACAGTGATTCGAGATAGTATCCTCATGGGCGCGGATTATTACACACCCAAGAAACATCCCGAGATTCCGATCGGACTCGGCAGGAATTGTCATATCGAATCCGCGATCCTCGACAAGAACGTGCAGATCGGCGATGGCGTGGTCATTCGATCGTTCACGAACAGCAAGGATCGCGATCATGAACTTTACTTTGTACGGGATGGTATTGTGGTGATCGCCAAGGATACGGTCATTCCGGCGGGCACCTGTATTGAGCCGGAAGGATGATCGGTTCCCACATCCCGGATTCATGTCACATTGACACCATCTGGCACAAGGCGTAGACTCGAGGTGTCTGAGGAGCAGCCCATAGACCGTCATACGGAGGTGTGGCGGCTTCTTTTGCCTGCACCACCTGTGTTGGAGACTCCGTGAGCGTATCTTTGCCGGTTCTGATCATCATCTTACAACTGATATTTCTAGAGGGGATTCTTTCGATTGATAATGCGGCCGTGCTAGGGGCAATGGTCGTATCCCTGCCGGATGACCAAA